>CAYRDO010000244.1:0-5300 GCA_964422985.1 uncultured Rhodohalobacter sp.
CTGATATATCCAATCTCTGTTCTCGTTCATTCACGAATCTTTGGAATGAATGAATTCTCGTTTTTGTATTGATTTATAGTTGAATGTGAATAAAATATTCAAGCGATGAGCACTACAGTATTAAACAAAAATGAGACGAAACGTATGGAAGTAAATATTGGGATATCAAAAGATCAACGAAAAGAGATCGCTGACGGGCTATCCAAAGTATTGGCAGACAGTTATATGCTATACTTAAAGACTCACAACTATCATTGGAATGTAACGGGCGAACATTTTCATTCTCTTCATGAGCAGTTTGAAGAGCAGTACACAGAACTTGCGGAAGCGGTAGATGAAATAGCAGAGCGAATCCGATCGCTCGGATATCGCTCTCCGGGTTCATTCCGGGAATTCCAGGAACTAACATCCATTGAGGAAGATACCGATCATAATATTAAAGCAATGGAAATGGTTCGTCGGCTAGCTCTTGATAACGAGCAAGTCTTGAGAACCGCACGACAAGCAGTACCGGCATGCGAAGAGGCCGGTGATGAGGCCACGCTCGATCTGCTAACACAACGGCTGGATGTCCACTCCAAAACAGCCTGGATGTTACGCAGCCATCTCGAATAAATATTAAAATTAATTCCTTAATCCGAAGCTGTTATTTTATAACGGCTTCGGATTATTTTTTTACTATCTACCGCTAACTAACCAAAAAGGAAATAACTACTATGGAATCAGCAGCTGATATTGATTTCACTGCACTCGTTTATGAATATGGACCCAGATTGCTATTTGCAATTCTTACGCTTGTAATCGGTCTGTGGATCGTAAAAATAATAGTAAGTGCAGTTAAGAAGGGACTGGACAGAAGCAATACAGATGAGACTCTGAAAGGATTTTTAGCGAGTATCATTTCAGTATTGTTGAAAATTATGGTGTACATAACCGCATTGGGAATGCTCGGTGTGGAGATGACATCGTTCATTGCAATACTTGCGGCAGCCGGTTTGGCAATTGGCATGGCGTTGTCGGGTACATTGCAAAATTTTGCCGGAGGAGTAATGTTGCTCTTCTACAAACCGTTTAAAAAAGGAGATTATATTGAAGCCCAGGGTCATTCTGGAACCGTCAATGAGATTCAGATTTTTATGACAGTTCTGAAAACACCCGACAATAAAACAATTCTGATACCAAATGGCCCGCTGTCTACCAATTCGTTAACCAACTATTCCACAGAACCGAGGAGACGGGTAGACTGGACCATCGGCATTGGGTATGGTGACGATGTGGACAAAGCTTATGAAGTGATAAAAAGACTGTTGGATGGGGATGATCGAATATTAGACGAGCCGGAACCGTTTATCGCCGTTAAAGAATTAGCTGATAGTTCTGTAAATTTTACGGTTCGCGCATGGGTCAATGCATCAGATTATTGGGGTGTTTACTTCCGGATGAATGAAGAGGTTTACAAAACATTCGATAAAGAAGGGCTCAATATTCCATATCCGCAATCGGATGTACATATCATTAAAGATGATGATGACTAAGAATAAATTTTTCATTGAAAAGCCCTGCCAACACAGGGCTTTTTTTATGGATTGATAAAATACTTCTCGTAGAAATCTCTAATTATTGAAAAGACAGAAAAGTAAATATGGACGAAACATTTAATCAATATTCAGAAAGTTTAGTGCCTCTCTTTGTGGAGTATGGTTTGAGCATAATCGGGGCAGTACTGATTCTTTTTATCGGTTGGACCATTGCCAGTTGGGCTTCAAAAAAAGTAATTAAAAAATGCAGAGATTCAGGTAGAGTGGATGAGACACTTATACCGATTCTTGGCCAAACGGTTCGTGTTCTTCTGCTTTTGGTTACAATTCTTGCCGTTCTCAACCAGTTTGGAGTAGAAACCGCAAGTATTATTGCAGTATTAGGTGCCTCGGCACTTGCAATCGGGTTGGCATTACAGGGCACATTGAGTAATGTTGCCGCCGGTGCTATGTTGTTAATTCTTCGCCCATTTAAAGTTGGAGATGCAGTTACAATCGGCGGGACTACCGGGATTGTCGATTCCATTAGTCTTTTTACAACAGAAATGCACACATTCGATAATATTGGCATTTCAATGCCCAACTCGCAGGTTTGGGGCAATGAAATTCAAAACCTGAATCAGTTTGATACCCGCCGGGTAGATATGGAATTCGGGATCAGTTATAACGACGACATGGATAAGGCGATCAATATTATTAAAGAGATATTGGATGCGGATGAACGAGTTCTGGATGAACCCGAGCCGTTGTTAGCTATTGGCACTCTGGCAGATAGCGCTGTTATCATTCGGGTTCGGCCGTGGGCAAAGACACCGGATGTTTGGCCCCTCCGATACGATATTATCAAAAAAGTAAAAGAGGAGTTCGACAAAAACGATGTTACCATTCCATTTCCGCAACGGGATGTTCATATGTTTAACCAAAATTAAAATCGTTGAAATAATAAAAGCCCTGAATTATCAGGGCTTTTTAATTTTAAAGAATATGGGGTAAATCTTGCTTCCAGTTTGAATCTTCGTTAAACTTCAAAGCTTACAAGAAGGCTTAGAGCCGTAATTTTGCAACCAAACGAAGTATCTGTTTTGACTGACACGAAATCAAATAACGCCACTAGTGAATATCTCTTTGAAAACAATTTCGCTTATGTAACTGAAGAGGGTGAGATTTTTCTGAAAGAGACTAAATTTTTTGACAAGAGAGTGCTCGCCAAAGTTGACCCTGATTCCGTGGACTCGCAGATCAAAAAATTGGAAGAGGCCTTTTCATCCATCGAAGAGAAATTTGAATCTCTATTTGAAGAAGCTTCAGCCGAGACTGAAGAGCAGGTAAACGAGCTGGAGGAGAAACTTCAGGAGCTGAAAAAAGATGTAGCTGAAAGCGATGCCATCGGCGATTTTGAGCAGTTGATTAACGAAGCCGATGAGAAATTATCTGAAATAAAGGAATCTGTGAAGAAAGCTACAGAAAAAGAGGAACAGTCAGAAGAGATTGAGGAAGAAGTTCAGGCTTCTGAAGGTGAGGATGAGAAAGAAACTGTGAAGTCCCAGGATGCTGAATCCAAAGAATCAGAAAGCACGGATGATGCGGAGGAGGACGAAACCTCAGAAGTGGCCGTAGCTGAAACTGAAGTAAAAGAGCCTGAAGCTACAGAAGAAGATGAAGAAACGGACGAAGAGGAAACCGTTGAGGGTTATTATAAAGAGTTAGCAGAGAAAGCGGAAACTCTGGCCGAAATGGGCGATTGGGCGTACGCCTCCATGGAATTTGATAATATTTATACGCAGTGGGAAGAAGGCCCCGATCCCGAAGATGTGGATATCAAACCATATCGAGCAAAAATTGATGAGCTTAGAGAACAGTTTGAAGAGAAGAAGAAAGCTCACTACGAGGAGCAAAAGCGAATCAAGCAGGAAAATCTTGAAAAGAAGAAAGATCTTCTCGATCAGCTAAAGAAAATAGTTGATGAGGAGAACTGGACTCATACCCGAGAGGTTGGAAAGATTAAAGGGAAATGGGATTCCATCAAGCCAATTCCCGCAGGTGAGCAAGAGAAGTTGGAAGCATCTTTCCAAAAATATCTCGATACGTTTGATGAGCACAAGGTTGACAGGCTGGTTAAGAAAAAACAGCAGGAAGAAGATAACCTGACCGGTAAGCTTGTCATTCTCGAGAAAATGGAGAAATTCCTGAACAGCGTAGATGAAACAGCGGACTGGAAGGAGCTGGATAAGAAATTTTCTAAATACGCCAAGCAGTTCCGAAAAATTGGTCGCGTTCCCGCCGATAAAAACCAGGCAACCTGGGATCGGTTTCACGATGCGCAGGATACATTTCATTCCATGCGGTTTAAGTACGACAAGAAATACCGCAAGAATATTGAGAAGTATCTATCCAAGAAGAAAAAATTAATTGACGAAGCGGAAGCTTTGGTTGATACGGATAACATTGCTCAGGCCGCACGGCAGGTGAATAAGCTTCACCGGCGGTGGAAGAAAGTTGGAAACTTACCTCAGAAAGATGAAAATGAGCTTTGGGATCGTTTTAAGGCAGCTACTGATGCTTTTAACGAGAAGAAAAGTGACAATATTGAGGTTCTGAGAAAGCAGGAAGATCAGAATTATCAGCAAAAATTGAAGCTGATAGAACGAGCTGAAAGCATCAAAGATTCTGAAGATTGGGAGAATACCCATAATGAATATCAGAAGCTGATGGATCAGTGGAAAAAAGTGGGTCCGGTTCAGAGAAAAAAATCCAGCAAGATCTGGAAGAAGTTCAAAGGAGCGATGGATCACTTTTATGATCGTCGGCGAGATCACTTCAAAGAGGTGAAAGAGGAGCGGAAAGACAACCTAAAAGAGAAAGAAGATATTTTGGATCAATTGAAAGCGCTGAAGACGCATGATGATCCAATCGAAGCGGTGAATCAGGCGAAACCTTTGCAGGAAGAGTTTAAAAAAGCCGGCTACGTTCCCATCAAACATAAAAACCGGATGTGGAAAGAGTATCGCGAAACGTGCGATGTTATTTACGATCGTTTCCGTGCTGCGAAATCAGCCGCTCAAGTAGTTGGAAAAGAGAATGTTGAAAATTTCTCAACCGATGATATCGCCGAAATCCGCAATAAGCAAAAAGAAGCGGACAAGCTGCGAAAGCAGATTAGTAAACTGAGCAATGAACTTATCCAGATGAAAGAGTCGCTCAGTTATTTCAAACCTTCCGGAAGCGGCAGTTCACTTCTTGATGATGTAAAAGAGAAGATCGACAAAGCGGAAAGTGAAATCAACAAGAAGGAAGACAAACTCCAAGATCTTGAAGTTGAGATCGACAAGATTAAGCGTGGGGCGTAAAAATCCCCCCTTTGAAAAGGGCTGATCAGTCCAAATGACTGACCTTGCAACTTCAAATTGAGTTATGAATTACCAAGTTTATTGCACCCGGTGCATGCACACCCCTCTGAGTTTTTCAAGAACAAATTGAAAAACCCTGTCTCCCCTAAAAGGGAGAATTTCTACAAAATATACCGCACTCCAATTCCGCCATTCACATCAAAATCTGTGGCGGGGACGAGATCAAAAACCGGGGCCACTTCCACAAACATGCTAATTGGTTTGTCCGGAATGATAAATTGTAACCCAATTGGAATTCGGGGGCCAAATCTGGCATCATCCGCCAGAATAGCTCTTGCTCCAATTCCATAGTAAAATGTGAGTGAGCCTTTATCTACATTTAGCGGATCGTGCCAAAGGTAATCGGCGTGGATAT
>CAYRDO010000245.1:0-5281 GCA_964422985.1 uncultured Rhodohalobacter sp.
GTAGGAAAAAACGTTGGTACCGGTCGCGATTCTGCTTCAGTCTCCGTTTCAGCAATCCCGTTTTCCCTGATATCGTTGATCAGCCATTCCATCTCTTTAATCTCTTTTCGCTGAGCATCCATAATTTGTTTGGCTAATTTCTGAACTCTCACATCTTCAATTCCGGCACGTTCGCTGGTAAGAATTGCAATCGAGTGATGCGGAATCATACCTTCCATGTAATCTGTGTCATCGATGGTAGCCTGACTGCGTGATAGCCAGATCGAACCCATCAGCAACAACGCTCCTCCATCAAAAATAGCGATATTCATCTTGCTGCTTTTGTACATCTGCAGCATAAATGCCAGCATGATGATCATCATGGAACCGCCCATCACCATTGTCATGAAAAGCCGCTCTTCGCTGAACCATGCGTGATCTAAGATTTGATAGGAGTTCGTATACATTAAAAGGTACATTGCAATCATTGCCGTAACAATCATCGCAAAAAATTTTCCGTAACTGTTTCCCTTGTTATCGTCCATTTCTGATTCCTGCTATTCTTACTTATGATGTTCGGTCTATTGATGAATACAATAGATTCATATCAGGAATCAACAATAAATGTTCCGGTAAAAGCTTTTTGAACAGTTAGTTATGCGTGTTGTAAACAGTCACATTCTCCTCATCAAAAAGTACGGTTTGATACTCTTGGTCTGACGGCATATCCATTCCGGGAGAGTTTTGCGGCATACCCGGGACTGAAAGTCCGATGGCATCAGGCCTCTCTTCGAGTAATCGTTTAATATCTTCGACCGGAACGTGACCTTCTACAACGTAGCCCTCAACTACAGCGGTATGACAGGAGCTGAGCTGATTCGGAACGCCGTTCTCCTGCTTCACTTCATAAAGATTTCCGGCTTGTTCAACAGTGACATTCACTCCGTGATTTTCGAGATAATCGGCCCATTTCATGCAGCATTGGCAGCCGGGGGAGTGGTACATTGTCAATTCAACCTCTCCGTTAAAATCAATGTCTTCTCCAGATTGCATGGATGAGGGTGTTATAAACATGAAAGCCCAAAAAGCAATACTGGCAAGGATTAATGCTCCTGCAAGGGGGTAAAATATTTTGTTACTCATAAGTCGTTAAATTCTATAATCAAAAATCGTAGGTAATAAATAAAGGGGTTAATTTATTGATGCCGGTTGAGGTCACTGACTAAAATTATGCATAGGATATAGTATCTATCTCAAACAGGTCGGGAATGTGAACCTTCCACCCAAATGTGTCACTAATTTTAACCCGAAGCATATTCAGCGCCTGTGGCTCACCATGTATAAGATACACTTTTTCAGGCGCTTTTTTGATATCAGATATCCAGTTTAACAATTCATTCTGATCTGCATGGCCCGAGAGCCCTTCAAGATATTCTATACGTGCCTTAACAGTGAAATATTTTCCATAAAATTTAATCTCTTTAAGTCCGTCAAGAAGTTGTCTTCCACGAGTTCCTTCAGCTTGGTAACCGGCAAGCATAACGGTTGTTTCCGGCCGATCGATATACTGCTCGAGGTATGTAAGAACGCGTCCGCCGGTAACCATGCCACTTCCGGCAATAATTATTTTTGATTGCGGGTCATCAATAATTTCCCGGGTTTCTTTAAAAGACCGCGTTATTCGCGCCTGGTTGCACATCTGGCCACAATCGGCAGGGTTAAGTTTATGCCAATCCGTATGTTTTTGGAAAAGCTTCAAGACATCAGAACCCATCGGGCTGTCAAGGATAATGGGAATGGATTGAGGAATTTTATCCTGAATTCTGAGCTGCCACAACAGGTACAAAAGTAGTTGTGCCCGCTCCACAGCAAAACTTGGAATGATAACCGTTCCTTTTTGTTCAAAAGTTTCTACAATAATCTGCTGCATCTTATCCAGTGTAGACCCCTCCGGATGAAGGCGGTCACCATATGTACTTTCCAGGAACAAGATGTCAGCTTTTTCAGGCTTTTTTGGTTCCTGAAGTAACGGATCAACAGGCCGTCCTACATCACCGGAAAAAACAAACCGCTTGCCAAATAGGTCGAGCTCAAGATAGGTGGCTCCAAGAATATGACCGTTATATTGAAACCGGAGGCGGATGTTATCGCTGATCTGCAGCCAGGTTCCCTCATCCTTTACTTCGAAAAGTGGGATTGTTTTTTCTACATGTTTAAGAGTGTAAAGCGGTTCTGCCGGATGATGTTTGGTATAATGTTCTTTGTTGGCTTTCTCAGCCTCCTCTTCCTGGATTTTGGCACTGTCTTCCAGGATAATTTTTGCAATATCGATGGTTGGAGCAGTTGCCCAAATGGGACCTTGATATCCCATTTTTATGAGATTCGGCAAGAATCCGGTATGATCCAAATGACCGTGAGTGAGGAGAATGAGATCTATATCAGATACCTTAACAGGAAGTTGGTTCCAGTTTAACTCCCGAAGTTTTTTGATGCCCTGGAACAATCCACAGTCAATCAAAATGTTCTTTTCCGAGGATTCAATAAGGTATTTGCTGCCGGTTACCGTACCGGATGCTCCCAAAAAATGGATAGTTACAGATTCACTCATTGGTCGTTCGCGTGATTGTTATCATTACAGATACTTCGGGCTTCTTTTAAAATTTGATTCTTTTTTCGAGAGTCAATTCCAATCTTGTCTACCATCTCTTGGTGATCCAGTAACTGCGAGCAAAGTACCATCCCTGCATCCAGTAAAAGCTTTTTCTCTTTTTCATCCATAGATGATAAACAAGTAATCGGGTGCAATTTTGCCCACTTGATAAGATCTTTCAAGCCGCCATTCTTTGGATAATCCCAGCTCAGAAGTTTCAATCCAATACATTCGGCGTATTCCTGGGCATCTTTTGTGAATCGGGTGTTGGTAACCACCCATCCTTTGTGAACTTTATTTTTGTGACCCGGCAAGCTCGACCACTTTCGTTTTACATCTAAAAAACGCGACTGAATGTATAATGGAACTTTCACATCACATGTATGTCCTTTTCGATTGTGAAATTTGCATTCAATCATAAAATGTTCATCGCCTTTTTGAGCAATAACATCAATTTCGTGGGACACACAATCGCCCTCAACAATAACCCCAACATTTGTTGTATAACCCTGGTGATTTAAAAGCTCCCCAATAAATTGTTCGAAGGGGTATCCGGTGGGTCCGAGTTCAAGAATGGCATCTTTGAGTTTATACCGACCGGCTAGTTGATTAGAATCTACTTTCAGTAAATCAAAAGCTTCCTGATAGATTTTTTGGGTTGAAATGCCTTCATGAAGTAGCTGATTGATGGACTCAACGATCCGGTTAATCGTGTCACTTTGAGCGCCGGCGCTTCGAAGAGAGTTTCTTAGTTTACTCTCATCAAAAGGCTCTAGTTCTCCTGATGCTTTTGTAACATTTATTTGAGCCATGACGGTTTATTGATTGAATCCTATCTCTATTCTCTTACCAATAATATACTACTTATAATGTTTGAATAGCTGCCAGAATAATGCACTGCCAACCAATTTTAAAGTATTATTTGATTCATTTTTGATACTATTTTTCCATCTTCAGAAATCGCGCATTCACCGCTACGATTACAGTACTTAACGACATCAACACGGCTCCAACTGCCGGGCTCAAAATAATTCCCCAGCTGTATAAAACACCCGCCGCAAGAGGAATGGTTATGACGTTGTATCCAGTTGCCCAGATCAGGTTTTGTATCATTTTGCTGTATGTAGCTCCTGACAGTTTGATGAGGTTTACAACATCTTCGGGATTATTCTTCACGAGTACAATATCGCCGGTTTCTACGGCTACATCCGAGCCGGCGCCAATGGCAATTCCAACATCGGCCTGGGCAAGAGCTGGGGCATCATTCACGCCGTCGCCCGTCATGGCAACACGTTTTCCTTGTCCCTGAACTTCTTTCACTTTGTCTGCTTTTTCATCGGGCAGGACTTCTGCAAATACCTGGTCTATATCCAACTCTTTTGCCACATATTCCGCCGTTTGTTTGTTGTCACCGGTTAGCATCACGCATTCAAGCCCCATTTCATGAAGCGTTTTGATGGCATTTCGTGAAGACTCCCGGATTTTATCCCCCAAAGTAATGGCGCCGGATAACTCATCATCAATCAAAACAAACACCACTGTTTTTCCCTGTGATGAAATCTCTTCCACTTCCTTCGTTGGGTAATCGATCTCTTGCTCGCGGATGTAGCCCGGGCTTACAACCTTCACATTTTTTCCATCAACAACACCTTCAATTCCTTTCCCGGTGATAGAATTAAATTCTTCCACATCCAGATTTTTTTCGGCTTTCTCCAAAATACCTTTGGCGATGGGATGTTCAGAATTGGTTTCGAGTGATGCGGCGTAGGTTAAGATCTCATCATCAGAAAACTGACCGTTAAAATTCAGAATATCCGTGACTGAAAAAGTGCCTTCGGTGAGTGTGCCGGTTTTATCAAAAATGACGGCCTGGAGGTTTCTTGCTTGTTCAAATGCGGCACGGTTGCGAATCAGGAATCCATTAGTTGCGGCCAAGCTTGTGGAGACGGAAACGACCAATGGAATGGCTAATCCAAGGGCGTGCGGACATGTAATGACCATCACGGTAACGGTTCGGTTCATAATGAAACTGATCTCTTGACCCGTAAAAATTGACCATGCCGCAAAGGTCAGGCCGCCGGCAGAAATCGCAATTATGGTCAGCCAGAAAGCGGCGCGGTTGGCAAGATCCTGCGTTTTGGATTTACTTTGCTGTGCTTGCCGTACAAGGTCTACCACTTGCGAGAGGAACGATTCATCGCCTGTATTTTTGATCTCAACCGTCAGTGATCCATTTCCGTTAACCGACCCCCCAATCACTTCATCATCTTTGGATTTATTGACCGGTTTTGATTCGCCGGTCAGCATTGCTTCATTTACGCTGGAATCGCCTTTAACCACAATACCATCCGCAGGAATTTTTTCTCCCGGTTTGATGAGCACTTTGTCGCCTTTTTCCAACTCTTCAAGAGGCACATCTTCGGTAGATCCATCTTCTTTTACTCTGTGCGCTTCACTAGGTAAAAGTTCTGCCAGTTCTTCAAGAGCAGCCGATGCGCTTAAAACTGATCGCATCTCCACCCAATGTCCCAGCAGCATAATTCCGACAAGAGTCGAAAGCTCCCAATAGAGCAAATGACCATCAAACCCAAAAACAACAACCGTACTATACACGTAGGCTACGGTGATCGCCAGGCCAATGAGCGTCATCAT
>CAYRDO010000246.1:0-3628 GCA_964422985.1 uncultured Rhodohalobacter sp.
TACGCAAGACAGCTGGAATGATGTAAAAACTGAAACAGAAAATCTATATGACAGAGTTTCATCGAAATTAGACAGATGGGACGAAAGACTCGAAAATCAGTATAATCAGGAGTAGTTACATATTCCGGCGATACTGTCCGCCCACTTCGTACAAAGCATGCGTAATCTGACCCAGCGATGCTACTTTCACCGTTTCCATCAACTCCTGAAATAAATTACCGTCTTCTCTGGCCACTTTCTTCAATCGCTGAATCGCCTGCTCCGTTGTTTCTCGATTTCGATCCTGAAATGCTTTTAAATTCTTGATCTGCTGATGCTTTTCCTCTTTCGTGGATCGAATCAACTCCATCTCTTTTTCTTCCTCTTCAGTTTCTGAATCACTTTGGAATGTATTCACCCCGATGATTGGTTTCTCCCCGGAATGTTTGAGCGATTCATAGTGGAGGCTCTCCTCCTGAATTTTACCGCGTTGATACATGCTCTCCATCGCACCGAGAACTCCGCCCCTTTCTGTAATTCTGTCGAACTCTGTGAGAATAGCTTCTTCAACCAAATCTGTCAATTCTTCAATAATGAACGACCCCTGCAGCGGATTTTCATTCATCGTCATTCCCAACTCTTTGTTGATGATGAGCTGAATGGCCAATGCTCGCCGGACCGACTCCTCCGTAGGAGTGGTGATAGCCTCATCATAGGCGTTGGTGTGCAATGAATTACAGTTATCATACACGGCCATCAACGCCTGAAGTGTTGTCCGGATATCGTTGAATTGAATCTCTTTGGCATGGAGTGATCGGCCACTTGTTTGAATATGATATTTCAGTTTTTGTGATCGCTCATTCGCACTGTATTTATGTTTCATCGCAATGGCCCAGATTCGTCGTGCAACGCGACCGATAACTGCATACTCAGGATCAAGTCCATTGCTGAAAAAGAATGAGAGATTATGGGCAAAATCATCGATATCCAACCCACGTGACAGATAGTATTCTACATAGGTGAAGCCATTTGCAAGCGTAAATGCTGCTTGTGTAATCGGATTCGCCCCCGCCTCCGCAATATGATACCCGGAGATGGACACTGAATAGTAATTCCTTACTTTATGATCAGTGAAATAACTTTGAACATCTCCCATCATCTTCAGGGCAAATTCAGTTGAGAAAATACAGGTATTTTGGGCCTGATCTTCTTTTAGAATATCGGCTTGAACGGTTCCGCGAACTTTCCGAAGCGTTTTATTTTTAATCTGCTCATAGGTTTCTTCATCCACAAATTGATCACCGCTGACTCCGAGCAACCCAAGTCCAAATCCATCATTTGTAGCCGGCAATTCGTTGTGATATGTCGGACGGGGAAGATCATTTTCTTCAAAATATTTTTTGATCTCATTCTCAACATTCTCCCACTCCCCTTTCTCTTTCAAATATCGCTCCACTTCCTGGTCGATGGCCGTATTCATAAACATTGCCAGGATCATCGGTGCCGGACCGTTTATCGTCATAGAAACCGAGGTTTTTGGGGAAGTCAATTCAAAACCGGAATACAGTTTCTTCATATCATCAAGTGTGCAAATACTCACACCCGAATTGCCGATTTTTCCATAAATATCCGGCCGGTGAGCAGGATCTTCTCCGTAAAGCGTCACTGAATCAAATGCTGTAGAAAGTCGGGCGGCGGGCATTCCTTCGCTCACATAATGAAAGCGGCGATTGGTTCGCTCCGGTGTCCCCTCCCCTGCAAACATGCGTGTTGGATCCTCCCCTTCCCGTTTGAATGGAAACACGCCGGCTGTAAATGGAAAATATCCGGGCAGATTCTCTTTGAGGGCAAATTTCAGTCGATCTCCCAAATTCTTTGTTTTGGGCAATGAGATGCGAGGTACTTTCGTCCCGCTTAAAGATTCTCGCTGAAGTTCATTATGAATCTCTTTCCCGCGGATTTTCACGACAAATTCCTCGCCGGAATATTTCTCATAAAGTTCATCCCATCCGTCCAGGATTTTCTTTGGCAAAGGATCTAACTTCTCAGTCCAGTAGTTCTCCATCTCATCCAAACGGGAAAGAAGTGTCTCTTCATCATCCGGTTTCCAGTTTTTTATTTGGTTGAGAGTACCTCTCACCTGGTCCAATTTCGATGCAATTTCCACCTGATCTTCAGTCCACTGATGATAATCTTCAATCGTTTCAGAAATTTCAGAGAGATAGCGTTGTCGCCGACCGGGAATGATTGCCTGAGTTTGAAGATCTTCTGCAGGTTCAGAATTGTTATATAATTGAAGCGACCATTCCAGTGGATATCTGTCGCTGTTAAGTTCTACAATCTTGGCGAACAATCGATGAACCCCTTCATCATTAAACTGTGCGGCAATTGTCGGATACACAGGCATATTTTCCGGTTTGATATGCCAATCGCCCCTGTTTCGCTGCATCTGTTTTCTGATATCCCGAAGCGCATCCAGAGAGCCTTTTTTGTCAAATTTATTAAGGACAACCACTTCAGCCACATCCAGCATGTTGATCTTTTCAAGCTGTGTAGCCGCGCCATATTCATGCGTCATTACATAAATGGGAATATCGCATAGATCAACAATTTCAGTACCACTCTGGCCGATACCACTTGTCTCAACAATTATAAGATCAAAACCAGCCTTTTTATAAACCTCAATAACACCGTTCAGGGCTTCGCTGATTGATTTATTGGAAGCGCGAGTAGCCATACTTCGCATAAATACCCGATGGGTATCGATACTGTTCATCCGAATCCGATCCCCTAAAAGTGCTCCGCCGGTTCGAATTTTAGAAGGATCAACAGAAACAACACCGATCTTCAGATCTTCAAATTCTGTCAAAAAACGCCGAATGATTTCGTCCGTGAGAGAACTTTTCCCCGCCCCGCCGGTTCCGGTGATTCCCAGAACAGGAATATTTTTTGATGGCTTGGTGAGCACTTTGCCATCAACAATCAATTGAGAATCAGAATAAGAGATGAGTTCATCTACATGATTTTCAAGTGCAGTGATTGCCCGGGCTATTGAATTCTGATCGCCCTTCTGAAGTTTTTTCAAATCAATCTTAACCGTTTCACAAGGATCAAAATCGCAGGATTGCATCATAAAATTGATCATTCCCTGAAGCCCCATTTGGCTGCCATCTTCGACCGAAAAGATTCGGGTCACTCCATATTCGTGCAAGCCATTAATCTCCTCATCAGAAATTACACCGCCTCCTCCTCCAAACACTTTGATGTGGGAAGCGTTATTCTCCTCAAGGAGATCAATCATATATTTAAAATATTCATTGTGTCCGCCCTGGTAAGAACTAACCGCTATGCCCTGGGCATCTTCCTGAATGGCACATTGAACAATCTCATGAACCGACCGATTATGCCCTAAATGAATCACCTCTGCACCTGTAGCTTGCAGAATTCGCCTCATAATGTTGATACTGGCATCGTGCCCATCAAACAGGCTGGCCGCCGTTATAAATCGAACTTTATGTTTCGCCTGATATTTTTCAGCGGCAGAACGTCCATCAGCAGACGGTCGATCTTGTAATTTCTTCTTTTCAGTGGTTGACGAATCAGACATAATACTTTAAATCTTATTTAATCCTGCTTTTCCTCATCAAAT
>CAYRDO010000246.1:3638-5276 GCA_964422985.1 uncultured Rhodohalobacter sp.
GGTTATTCCTTCTCTATCAAAACGTTTTTTAATGCTTTCAATTACATCCGTAAAGAGTATGTAGCCATCTGGTGGTGTTTCTGCCCACGCCCAGGCTCTTAAGTTTACCGACGACTCCCCTAACAAGACAACCCGAACATTCACAACCGGTTCGTTATCTAATTTCTCTTCCGGCGTTCGATTGTCAATGGACAGCTCATGATTTTCGATCTCCTCAGCCATAATTTTTTTAGCGAGATCGATATCAGAATCATAGCTTATTCCTACATCAACAAAACGGCACACTTTGGGTTCCTCGTAATGAGCATTTACTAATCGCTCATTACTAATAATGGAATTGGGAATGATGATCCGCTGGTTTTCGAAATTTCTGATGACGGTATGACGAAGCCCGATATCTTCCACAACGCCTACCAATCCATCACTAAACGTAATTCTGTCGTTGATTTTGTACGGTTTCGAAATAACAATAAAAAAACCGCTAATGATGTTTCCAAGCGATTGCTGAGATGCAAAACCAACGGCAATCGCCAGAATTCCCGCACCCGCTACAACAGATTGGGCCACCGGCTTTAGAAAAGGAATATTCCAGATGGCAAAACTGAATCCAATTACATAAATAACCGTGGCGATCGAGTTTCCTAAAAAACGATAGGTGGTTAAATGTTCATCATTATCTACACTTCGCTCAACGAGTTTCTTGTAGATTCTGCTGACAATATTTGCCAGAATAAAAGTTCCTGCCAGAATAAATATAATTTTGAACGTCAATTCATGAGTCGTTATAAAATCAATAATCTGGTCAATCATAGTCTACGGATTGTCATTTTCATTACTTTGATCTGATTCTGAATCATTCTCATCATCAGGTTCTGGTTCAGGGCTTTCAGTCTCTTCATCAACCGGTTCCTTATTTGGGTATGCAATAGAAACTTCAGCCGTAAATCCATCCTGAACCGGTATTTGGGTCCTCACAGCATAAGGTTCCGGTGCAGAATATGGAATAACTGTTCCAGGATTCCACTGTCCGTCACCATTCACATCTTCGTAAACTATTGCCTTGTATTCAAGTGGTGGCAGAATATCCACCAATATATTGTTGGTAAATGTGGTATCCACCCGGATACTTTGTTGCGTATCCGTTAACGTGAGGTAGGATGTAATTGTGGAATCACTGTTTTCCAAGGTCACCTCAACTCCTCCCAACTGATTTTTCTGCCAAATCTCCGGATTGATCTGTTCACGTTCCTGCAACCATGGATTCCAAACCCTGAACTCGTAGCGAATTCCGGATTGCCAATTTCCATTCGGCGGAAAGATTCGCAAGATATGATTATCCACTTCCAGAGAATCCCAGCTTGTGTTTACAACATCACCTTCAACAACGGTCAAAGAGTCAACGACCGAATCATCATCAATAAATGTAGAGTAGGTCACTTCAAGAGGCTCATCCGGAAACAGACCGCTCCCTGAATTGTGAGAGATGGTTTCAAGAGCCGTTGTATCCTCCTGTGCGGATCCCACAAACGGTTCAATATCAAACTGAAGAGGATTACCGGCTTGATCTGCGATCTCATTAGCACTCATTAAAAACTCTAAACTGTCTGCCAATACCCGAAATGATTGAGCAAAAACTAC
>CAYRDO010000247.1:0-5274 GCA_964422985.1 uncultured Rhodohalobacter sp.
GAATATGAGGAGTTTCCAACAGGTCTTAATGAGGATATTGTTCGTCTAATCTCAGAGAAAAAAGAAGAACCCGAGTGGATGACAGAATTTCGGTTAAAGGCCTATCGTGGCTGGAAAGAGATGGAAGAGCCTGATTGGTTCAATGCCACTTACGAAAGTCCTAAGTTTGATGATCTACAGTATTATTCTGCACCAAAGAAGAAGCCAAAACTGAATAGTTTAGACGAAGTAGATCCAAACATCCGTGAAACATATGAGAAACTAGGAATCCCATTGGAAGAGCAGAAAATGCTATCCGGCGTAGCCGTGGATGCTGTATTTGACAGTGTTTCGATCTTCACCTCATTTAAGGAGAAATTAGCAGAAGCAGGTGTCATTTTTTGCTCAATTTCAGAAGCGATTAAAGAGCATCCCGAATTGGTGAAAAAATATATGGGTTCGGTTGTACCGGCGCGTGATAACTTTTATGCAGCGCTGAACTCAGCCGTATTTTCTGACGGATCGTTCTGCTATGTGCCGAAGGATACGATCTGCCCAATGGAATTGTCCACGTATTTCCGAATCAACAATATGAATTCCGGTCAGTTTGAGCGGACACTGATTATTGCTGAGGATAACAGCCACGTAAGTTATCTTGAAGGCTGTACTGCACCCATGTATGATGAGCATCAACTTCACGCTGCAGTGGTAGAACTTGTTGCTCTTGAAAATGCAGAAATCAAATACTCAACCATTCAGAACTGGTACTCCGGTGATGAAGACGGAAAAGGCGGTATCTACAACTTCGTTACCAAACGAGGGGCATGCCGCGGAGATAATTCCAAAATTTCCTGGACTCAACTCGAAACCGGTTCAGCGGTAACTCTCAAGTATCCAAGTGTGATACTGCAGGGTGATAATTCCGTGGGTGAGTTTTTCTCCGTTGCTGTCACCAATAAAAAACAGCAAGCGGATACCGGTACGAAGATGATTCACATCGGGAAAAACACGAAAAGCACCATTATTTCGAAAGGAATTTCAGCCGGACGATCCGATAACAGTTATCGTGGCGAAGTTAAAATCAGCAAAAAAGCAGATAATGCACGTAATTATTCGCAGTGCGATTCCATGCTGATTGGCCAGACTTGTGGTGCACACACGTTCCCATACATCGAATCTTCAAACCCAACTGCAAAAGTTGAGCACGAAGCGACAACTTCTCGCGTAGGTGAAGATCAGATTTTCTACCTGCAACAAAGAGGAATCAGTGAAGATGATGCTATCTCACTTATCGTGAATGGATTCTGTAAAGAAGTGCTCAAAGAGCTGCCGATGGAATTTGCTGTTGAAGCAAATAAACTGCTCGGCATTAAGCTCGAAGGTAGTGTTGGGTAAAAATTAACAAGAAGTCCCCTCTAGAGAGGGGATTCAGGGGTGTGTTCACTGCGATTGAAGTTGAAAAATGAAAATCACCCCTCTCGAAACGATTTTAAAAACAAAACATAAAACGAATAAATACAAGTGTTAGAACTAAAGAATTTACATGTAGTTGTTGAGGAAGACGGAACAGAGATCCTCAAAGGAGTAAACCTGAAAATCAACGAAGGAGAAATTCATGCCATCATGGGCCCAAACGGAAGTGGCAAAAGTACGCTTGCCAAAGTGATTGCGGGTCACCCGGAATATGAAGTAACTGAGGGTGATATTCTATTCAGAGGTGAAAGCATCCTCGAAATGGATCCCGATGAAAGAGCTCATGCAGGTGTATTCCTGGCGTTTCAATATCCCGTTGAAGTTCCGGGTGTGACGAACACAACTTTGCTTCGTGAATCGTACAATACAATTGCGGCATCACGCGGAAGAGAAGAGTTAGATCCGCTTGAGTTTGACGATTACGTTCGTGAGAAACTGGATCTCGTTGAAATGAAACCTGATTTCCTGGAGAGAAGTGTAAATACAGGATTCTCCGGCGGCGAGAAGAAACGGAATGAGATTTTCCAGATGGCCGTACTTGAACCGACTTTAGCACTGTTAGACGAAACTGATTCCGGTCTTGATATTGACGCGCTGAAAGTTGTTGCAAGTGGAATCAACAAACTTCATGGCGATGATGATGCGGTTGTTCTGATTACACACTATCAGCGATTGTTAAACTACATTGTACCTGATTATGTACATGTTATGATCGGCGGAAAGATTGTGAAATCCGGCGATAAAGACCTTGCGTTGACACTTGAAGAGCAAGGCTATGATTGGTTAGAAGCACATGCAACTGTAAATGGCGAGGCGAAGTAATGGCACTACCCACAAACGTAGAACCATCAATTTTACATCAACTTGCGAAAGGAGTTGCTGAGAATGGCCAGACCAAGTGGAAGAGTCTTCGGGAAAAGAGTCTTGAGGAACTGAATGCAACTGCATTTCCTCATAAAAAAATTGAGGAATGGAGGTTTACAGATCTCCGACCCATTACACGAACAGATTTTGTTAATCTTGACGAAGCCGGAACACTTCCTGCAACGGACATCGAACAGTACTTTATTCCTGAATCAGACCGAAGTCGTTTGGTTTTTATCAATGGAAAATTTCATGAGAAATATTCATCCATTGGCGGGTTAGGTAAAGGGGTGACTGTTGGAAATCTGTCGGATCACGCCGAAGAGGAAACTGTTCAAGAGTATCTGAATCAGTTAGTGAATTACGAAGAAGATGTATTCGTACCATTCAACGGCCTGATGTTTAAAGACGGAGCTTACATCCACCTCGAGAAAGGTGCGAAAGCCGAAGCTCCCATCCAGGTGTTAAATATCTATACGGATGCGAAGAAACCTTATATCACTACACCGCGAATGTTGGTTGTGGCTGAGGAAGAATCAGATGTGACGATTGTTGAAGATCATATCGGTCTTTCTGAAAACCGATATATGACGATTCCCGTCTCTGAAGTGAAGGTGAAACAAGGAGCACATATACACCACGTGCGGATTCAGCGCGACAGCAGAGATGCCATTCACGTCGCCCGACCGATCGCATATGTTGAGAAAAATTCCGAGTACCATGCGTACACGATTACGTTGGGTGGAAAGCTCACAAGAAATGAGCCGCGTGTCATTCAGGAAGATGAAGAAGTAGACTTTACTTTGGATGGACTTGTGTTGATTGATGGCGATCAAATTGCCGATACACACTCTGTGATGGATCACCGATTCTCTCATGCAGAAAGTCACCAGTTGCATAAAGTTGTAGTAAATGGAAATGCGCACAGTATTTTCAACGGAAAGATTTTTGTACGGCGTGATGCTCAAAAAATCGATTCATTCCAGGAAAACAGAAATCTTTTGCTTTCGTTAGATGGATTGGTAAATGCAAAACCTCAATTAGAAATCTTTGCGGATGACGTTCTTTGCTCACACGGAGCAACCGTTGGTCAGCTCGATCCTGAAGAGGTATTCTACCTTCAAAGTCGCGGCATGACCGAAGAGAAAGCAAAAGAGGTTTTGACATACGCATTTGCTCTTGAAACCATTGAAAATGTTAAAGTGGATTCGGTTCACAAACTTCTGATTGATGAAGTGTACCGATATACGAAAGCGAATAATGTAGAGAAAGAACAAGTCCCCTCTTGAGAGGGGATTTAGGGGTGTGTCCGACTAAACAGGAGTTGAACAATGATAACACACCCCTCGCCAAATCTCTGGACGAGATTTAACTTTTCCCCTCTCCAGAGGGGAGATAAATTGAAGCCAAATAAAATGCCACAGGCAGTAAAAGACATACCGGCAGTAGATTTTGATAAGATCAGGGAAGATTTTCCTGTTCTCCATCAGGAGGTAAACGGACATCCTTTGGTCTACCTGGATAATTCTGCATCCAGCCAGATGCCGAAGCAGGTGGCGGACCGGATCGACCATTATCACCGACATGAGCACGCAAATGTGCATCGCGGGATTCATACGCTGAGTCAGAAAGCGACGGATGCCTATGAGGAGGCACGTTGGAAAGTGCGGGATCTCATCAATGCTGAAAATGAACATGAGATCATCTATACAACTGGGACAACCGATGCATTGAATTTGGTTGTGAACAGTTACGGGTATAAGAATCTCTCGGAAGGCGATGAGATTATCCTCACTGAGATGGAACACCACGCGAATATTGTGCCCTGGCAAATGATGGCCAAGGAAACCGGTGCTGTGATCAAAGTAATCCCGGTAACCGATTCAGGTGATCTGGATCTTGAAGCGTACAAAGAGCTTTTAAACGAGCGGACAAAAATTGTATCGGTCGTTCATGTATCGAATGCGCTTGGAACAACCAATCCGGTTAAAGAGATTGCTGGGCTGGCTCATGAATATAACGCTGTTTGCGTGGTTGATGGAGCGCAAGCCGTTCCGCATAAACGTATTGATGTACAAGATTTAGATGTCGATTTCTACGCTTTTTCCGCTCACAAGATGTGCGGACCTACAGGATTCGGAATTCTGTATGGGAAAAAGCATCTGCTTAATGAGATGCCTCCATACCGCGGAGGCGGCGACATGATCGACAAAGTGAGTTTCGAGGAAACAACCTACAACGTTGTTCCATTTCGCTTTGAAGCCGGAACACCGCCAATTGCAGCGTCCATCGGTTTTAGCGCTGCGATTGATTATCTGATGAATATCGGGATGGAAGAGATTGAAGAACGCGAGCATGAGTTAGTAGAATATGCTTTGAAACAAGTATCAAAAATCGATGGTTTGAAACTTGTCGGAAAATCGGATACACGGGCATCGGTTATATCTTTTGTTTTTGATGATATTCACGCATCCGATCTTGGTACCATTCTTGATAAAAAAGGAATTGCGGTGAGAACCGGTCATCATTGTGCTCAGCCTATACTCCGGCGGTTTAATGTGCCGGCAACAACACGGGCATCTATCTCGTTTTACAATACGAAAGAAGATATTGATCGACTTGTGGAAGGAATTGAATACGCAAAATCATTTTTTGAATAAACATTACACATTATGCCAAAGATTAAAGAAATAGAACGTACTCCGAATCCGGATGCAATGCGATTTGTACTCGCTGAACCATTGACAAATGGTGTAACTCTCTCATTCGAAGACAGCAGTGAAGCTGAAGGAGATGAGTTAGCAAATGCATTGTTTAAGATCGATCATGTGATCAACGTTTATTATGTAGATCGATATGTGACGGTTACACAGGATGGAGATGCTGTTTGGTCTGAACTGCTGAGAAAACTCGCACCGCCAATCCGACAGGCGAAACCTCAGGAGAATATTGAAGAGG
>CAYRDO010000248.1:0-5265 GCA_964422985.1 uncultured Rhodohalobacter sp.
AGATATCACCGTCCTTTGGGCGTCGCTGATTGGTATGTCTTTCATTTTTGGGATGGGATTTTTTGCCATCGCCTATCACAGTATTCGTATTCCATACACCTTACGCAGTTTTAAAAGCATTGCAGCATTTGTTGTTATCTCTTTTATTGCGGCCCTTGCAAGTTCTATGGGATCATTCATCTGGAGCTTTTTTCTTCAGCTTTCTGCCCAAGACACACTTATTGTTTGGAAAAGCTGGTGGACCGGTATTTTCTTCCAGTCCATTCTGATATTGGGGCCGCTTCTCTTCATACTTTCCCCGTGGGTTGAACGAAAGAAAAAAGAACTATTTGATCTTCCTACTCAGAAACCGGTCTCTCCAAAATGGATTTACGGATCTGTTGTTAGCGTTTCTTTAACACTGGCACTGTTCATTTTTTCAGGTTATCTGTTGGGACGTTTGAATGTTCGGGAAACCGTAGGAGTAAGTAACTCTTTGGTGGTAAACGACATCATGGGATCTCTTGAAGCGTTTGAAATTATTACGTGGACGTCCATCGGGTTGATTCTTGTAACGGGTTACGCAGCTATTTATCTCCTTCATAGCTGGAATGAAAATCTTAGAGAACAGGTGGAAGAACGTACAGCAGATCTTCTTGAAAGCCGTGAAGAATTGAAGGTCTCTCTCAAAGAGAAAGATATCTTATTCAAAGAGATTCAGCACAGGGTTAAAAACAACCTTGCCCAGGTTCATGGTTTGCTTGAACTTCAGGAGACAATGAGTGAGGACAAAGATGTAGCCAACCTCCTGAAGATCTCAAAATCGAGAATTCGTACGATGTCACTCGCGCACGAGGCACTTTATAACAACGAGAACTTCTCAAAAATCAGCCTTAAAGATTACATTGAAAACATTGCAGAAGTTACACACCGGTCTTTCCTGGATAACAGCAAAGTAGTAGAACTGGAATACAATGTTGACGACATCCACTTAGACATGGCGAAAGCTATTCCACTTGGGCTGATGATTAGTGAGATTTTGATTAATGCTCATAAACACGCCTTCAATAAGAATAGAGAAAATGGATATATCAAGATTAGATCTTCTATTAACGGCGACACAATGGAACTGAACATCAGCGATAATGGCTCCGGTATTCCAAAAAATATTGATTTGACGAAGAGTAACTCATTAGGCATGACACTCGTCAACAATTTCTCTGATCAATTGAAAGCAGACCTTACAATTAACAGTGACAACAATGGAACTCGGTTTGAATTTGCCATTCCCTTGCAGTCTATTGTTAGTAATTGATTAAAGTACAGATAGCCTTTTATCTATGAGCGAGCTATCTGGCAGGACTTCCTTTCAACTTACATCTCATCGGCCGGCGGCTTCTGCGGTAGTGGAACCATAATATGAACATAGGGCGTACCCTCCCACATAACCCATGGACCACCATTATTTGGATCCGTTGACAAACCTGAAAGCATCTCATTGTCCGGAACAATAATCATCACATGAGGAACTCCTTCAGACATCCATTCATTATCCGCAGTGGGACCTTCGGCATATGGATCTGTATTGCTTTCTGCTGTATTTTCCTGAAGCATATAACCGAAACCCATTCGTGAAATATTCACATCTTGTTTATTCATCCACGCATCAGCCCATGTAAGCCAGGGTTCATCCAAACACATTGGGTCATTACCGGGTGTACTTGGCATATCAGGCAGGCAGGTCCATCCATTCGTGCCTTCCCGTATAACTCTTAATTCCCCGTCAGGTTCAGAAGGCCAATCCATAATTGTTGCATTATTTGTTATGGATGGAATTGCTGAACTAACAGCGTTTTTTATTTTCGCCTCGTCGTTTTGAGCAAGTAATAATTCAACAGATACCAAAACCACAAGGCTGCATAGAAGTGAGAAAAGAAACATCCGTTTCATGTTTACCTCCACGGTATAAAATATTTCTCACAGTACATACTCTCTCATATTTACCTATTCCCTATTCTGTGAGAAGGTAAGCGGGAATAATCGAATCTAAATCAATTCCAATAATTATTCAATGAACCCAATGCAGAATGAGCAATTAAGGCATTAATTTTTATTCATTTAATTTTTCTCATTCAACTGCATCTACATCAACATTAATCCGCACGGCTGATGCCCCTTTCGGTTTCATCGATTCATATTCCTCAAAAATTTGATTTAACAGCTTTTCGATAACATGGGCGTTGTAGGTTCGCTTCAGTTTGATATTCGCCTCCCACTGATATTGCCCGTTCATCCATTCAATCACGGAGGGCGACGGCCCCATCACAGACGATTCTCCCGTCACATTTCGCATTGCATCACAAAATCGATGAGCTATCATCTGTACTTTTTGCAGACTCTTTGCTTTGAATTGGAAAACAATCATTCTGGAGTAAGGCGGAAAATTCAGCATCTCACGGTCAGCCAATTCAAGTTTTGCAAAAGCTTTGAAATCGTGATTTTTTGCACAGGCGATCGCCGGATGATCCGGTTTCCAGGTTTGAACATACACGATGCCCGGCTTCTCCGCCCGACCCGCACGCCCCGCAACCTGGCTCAGCAACTGAAACATTCGCTCCCCCGCTCTAAAGGATGGAAACGCCAGCTCGGTATCGGCATTCACAACGCCAACAACGGTTACATTCGGGAAATCCAATCCCTTTGCTACAAGTTGAGTTCCGATCAAAATATCAGCCTCTCGTTTCAAAAACTTTTCATAGATCTCCTGGTGACCAAACTTCCCGGATGTGGTATCCCGATCCATCCGCAGCAGTCTTGCGTCCGGAAAAATTTCCTGCATCTCCTCTTCCACCTTTTGAGTGCCACTGCCTTTTGTAACCAGGTTTTCTGATCCGCATTTTTCACATCGAGTATCCGCACGCCGGGAATAACCGCTGTAGTGACACAACAAAATATTTTTCTTTTTGTGATAGGTTAGACTGGTTGAACTCTCCGGGCTTTGCGGAATATGTCCGCAATCTTCGCACTGTAAGTAGGAGGAATATCCACGGCGATTGTACAGCAAAATCACCTGCTCATCCCGATCCAGAGCCTTTTCGATTTCCTGGTGAAGCTCGGCGGTCAGTGATCCTTTCATTGCGTTTTTGTATTCCAGCAAATTTAGAATTTTAACGTCGGGCATCGTTCCTGTGGGACGCAGTGGCAATTGCAACATCTCATGCTTTTTCTCCATCACTGCTTTCACAGAAACCATTCCGGGCGTAGCCGATCCCAACACCGCAACTGCATTTTCCATATATGCCCGCATAACAGCAACATCGCGCGCATGATAGCGAGGTGACGGATCGAATTGCTTGTAGGATGAATCGTGCTCCTCATCCACCACAATCAATCCCACATCCTGAACCGGCGCAAACACCGCCGATCGCGGACCAATCGCGATTCTCTTCTCTCCGGACTTCAAACTCTGCCAAGCTTCAAATTTTTCCCGGTCGTTCAACCGGCTGTGCAAAACCGCAATTTGATCCCCAAAAATCTGGTAAAATCGCTGAACCGTTTGTGGAGTGAGTGCAATCTCCGGGACTAAAACCAGCCCACCTCTGCCCTGTTCAAGTGCATGTTTCAGGGCATGAATATACCCCTCCGTTTTCCCTGATCCGGTTACGCCATAAAGCAAAAAACTTTTAAAAGCATCATCATTCAGAGATTTTTTAATCGCTTTAAAAGCGGTCTGCTGTTGATCGGAAAGCGTTTTGATCTGATCCGGTTCATGAACTCCATTCTGCTGCGAATCCGTTTCAACTTGCAAATCCACGGATTCAATCCATCCCTCCTCCTCAATCCTTTTCAACGTGTATGGAGTAAACAAGTCATCCCCCAAAAGGTCCTGATGAGTTTTCGGCAGATCCATCTCAGTCAACTTCTCAAAGGCCTGAACCCATTTTTTGGATCGATCGCTTTCTGAAAGTTCACTCAGAATTTTTTCCGGTTTGATGGACTCGGCGACCTGCCAATGTTTCGCGGTTTTATAATCCACCCGCTGACGAGGCTGCTCCCACACTTCAATCCAGCCCCGTTTTAGAGCTCTGTTAAACAGCTTTTTTTCTGATCCGTCACGCCATCGCTTTCGGGCATCTTTGAGTGTATAATCATCTTCCTGAATATCTTTAAGAAGTTCTTTCTCCTTTTGCGAAAGATTGTCCAGATTTTTCTTCGCCACCCTCAGCTTTTTTTCTGAAGAAAAATTCAATCCAACCGGAAGAGCCGCCTGAATCGCCTCTCCCCAACTGCAGTAATAAAATCGATGAATCCACTCCGTTAAATGCAGCATCGTTTGATTCATCACCGGTTCATCATCCAGAACCTGTTCTACCGCTTTTGTTTTGAATGTAGGTTTTCTGTCATGAATCTGAACAGCCATCCCGATAGCAAACTCATTCCGCAGCGGAACCCAAACCCGCATCCCGGGGGTTATGTTCTGATCCTCAGAAAGATGGTAGGTAAACAGTCGGCGAACGGCCGTTGGAAACGCGATATCAACATAGGTTTTCGGCATGAACCAAAGCTATGGAATCTGGCAGGAAAAGTTGAATGGAATATTTTATAAATAGCCTCAGCCAAGTGGATCTATCCCCTAACCCCTTCCCTATCAGACCAAAAGCAGTCTGACAAGAAAGAGGAAAATTAAAGTTCCTCCTTGACCCGACATTTGTTCGTCGGGATAGGGAGGGATTTAGGGTGGGTCACCTTTCAGGTTAAAGTTTTAAAAACTATATTCCGCTGAAATTCAACCCAGATTTTCTGAACCCAAGCATGACACATCAATCCAAAAAGAATTCCCGGTACCGAACATCCCGGATCATTTTTTGTATTGTGGCATTGCTCCTCATTATTTCTTTGATCTGGCCGGGATACACGTTATTCTCTTCTGCAACACCTTTCATTCTTGGATTTCCACTCTCTTTTTCCTGGATCATCTTTTGCACAATTGTAGGATTTACGGCTCTTTTGGCGCTTTATTTGTCTGACTATAAAAAGGATAAATCGTCGTAATGGAATCAAGCACAATTATCCTGATCATCGTCGGTCTGTACCTTTTAATTTCGCTCCTGACCGGTGTTCTCCCATCTCTCAGAATTTCAAAGAGCGTCAGCGGATATGTAGCCGGGGATCGCAGTATGAATGTGTTTATCCTCTATTTTGTGCTTGGTGCCTCGATTTTTTCATCCTTCGCATTTCTGGGAGGACCCGGTTGGGCGTACTCTCGCGGTGCGGCGGCATTTTACA
>CAYRDO010000249.1:0-5192 GCA_964422985.1 uncultured Rhodohalobacter sp.
ACCTGATTTTCCAGCAGCTTTTTCTTCCCGAGATTTTTGTATTCACGTAAACTCCGGTTAAACCTTGCAGAATCCTGCCCATCTTTGATTTGCCTGTAGAAACGAGAAGCTTTTACGCGGAACCCATTTACGATCTCCTGAACTCTGTGAACGGGATCCCTCCACTGAATTTTGTCGTGCTTCAACGCATGATCCAAAACCGTGCCGTTAAAAAAATCGTGGTGAGTTTCTGAAATGGTTTGATGAAAGCCAGTATAAAAGAAGTCGAGAATATAGCCTCTTTGCATGAGTTCCGAACAGATCGCCCGAATTCGCTCGCGGTTGCCCGCATGACCGGGAAAAAGTGGAACCGGGCTTATGATGAGAATTTTTTCAGCCATCCAACAATTCTGCTTCTGTTTTTCTTCATTTCAAAATAATGCTTCCAGATGCCTTTATCATACCGCGCCACGGTACGCATCGCCATTAACTCGTCAAGCAATGTAAGCTGATCCAGCATCGAACGAATTTGGCGTACAAACCAGGTTAAAGCCAAATTCTTCGGTTCAAGTTTTTCTATAATCTCGGGACGCTCCATGATCCAATCCACAAATTGGGAGGCAGCTTTCAGTTTAAGTTTTGCCTTGTTTCGATCACTGCTTCCTGAAATGTTGGAATCGCTGTATCGCCAGTGGACACAACCATTCTCAATCGAACAGATCTCCCCGTGTTCAGCGAGTTTCAGGCAAAACAGGTCGTCGGCTGTCCAAGCCAACGGAAGGTCCGGAAATCCGCCGATTTCCTCGTAGGCATGTCGGGAAAAAATGTATTCAACGATATAACTTTCCTCTTCGTAAGAAAGCTTTTTATTGAGAAACTCAGCTCCTCCAAATATTTTGGGAAACTGGTTTTCACGGATGAGCTCACCGCCGGCCGATACTTTTTTGGTGTTGAATCGGTACGCGGAATATCCAGGTCTTTCTTTGAGGCTTTGGTAAAATGACTCCACACAATTTGTCGTCATGATATCATCATCAGAAAAGAGCCAGATCCACTCTTCATCGGCAGTTTCTTCGATGCATCGCTCCCATTGTTTGGTGAGAGATTCGCCGCCCAGGTTGGTATCAAATCGCTTAAAAATTACATTAGCCTTCAATGAAATCTTCTCAACAATTTTTTCGATGTTCTCGGGACTGGCATCATCAAAAATGTATAAGGTAAACCGTTGATCGGACTGATCACGGATACTCCGAAGAGTTTCTTCTAAAAATTCGGATTTGTAGGCAGGTAGTACAATGGCCAGGTTTGAAGTCATTCTTCACTCTGCTAAGTTGAGTGGTGAAATGTATTGCAGCCGTTGCCGATTTGCAAACTACAGGCTTTGAATGGCAACCATTTGTGCAAATCTCGAATCACTGTTCAGAGAAAGTTCGTTGTATGTACCACTTTCAATGATCTCACCTTTCTCAAGTACATAAATAAGATCGGAGTTTTTAATGGTGGATAATCGGTGAGCAATGATCACAACGGTCATAGAACCTTTCAGTGCATCGATACTTTTCTGAATATATCGCTCAGATTCCGTATCGAGAGAACTTGTAGCCTCATCAAGAATAAGCAGGTTGGGATTTTTATAAAGTTCGCGAGCGATAAAAAGCCGCTGACGCTGTCCACCGGATAACCGCACTCCCCGATCCCCGACAACGGTGTGATATCCCTTGGTGAGATCCCGGATAAATTCATGTGCATACGCCCGCTTGGCCGCTTCTTCCACCCGTTCTCTTACATCAGGATCATTCTCATAGTCGCCTTTCCACAGACAAATATTATTGGCGATGGTATCATCAAACACAACTGTTTCCTGGGAAACGTACCCGATCTGTGATCGCCAGGATCCTACCTCAATCTCTGAGGAGTTGATTCCATCGATATAGATATTGCCTTTTTGAGGCTTCAGAAGCAGAGTCAACGTATCAATCAAGGTGGATTTACCGGCACCTGATTCTCCAACAAACGCAATCATCTTATTGATAGGAATCCGGATATCGATATTTTTGAGAATATTTTCGTCGCTATTATCATATCGAAATGACACATTGTCCAGATCGATTCCCTCTGAAAGTTTTCCAATCTTTCGGTCACCGCTTTTTTCACGATTCTCTTCCAGTACTTCAAATTCATTCACAACCATTTCCAGGGCACCGATTTTCTCCATCGTTTTTTGCCAGTCATCCTGGATACCGATCATGTGCTGCATCCCTCGATGGAACAGGAGTAACGCCACAAAAATAGGTGCAATCGGTGAATCGAATACCATCACCTGAACAATTATCACGAAGAGTAAAAAAATAACCGAAACCGGTTCCCGAATGGCCTGTGTAAAGGCGCTTGCCGCTCCCTGGCGAAACATGTAATGGGCCAGTTTTTTGATACTATCCATCACTCCGCCCTTCAGGTACTGCATCTGGTTTGTTGAGGAGAGATACTTGAAGGATTGAATGGTTTGGACCAAAAACTTATTCAACAATCCCTCTTCCTGTGAGGTTTTTCGGGAGAGGTCCTGAACATATTTATTCAGATATCTGAAGAGAAAGAGTAACAGAAATCCGACTGCAATGGCCATCAATGCAAAATTCCATGCCAATAGAAATGCAATAGATAGATAAGACGCGGTAATGATGATCATCGTCAGAAATCGCGTAAACGTATCAAACGTGCGAATAAAGTTGTTAATCTGACCGTTTATCACGTTGATGAAATGCCCCGTATTGTTATCGGCATAGTATTTATAATCCATAAACCGATAGGAATTAAACATCTTCCCTTTGATCTCTTTCATCAATTGAGCACGAAGATAACTGGCGTAACCACCCTCCACAAACTTTAAAAATCCCTTCCCGATAAAGATGGCTCCAATGAAGACGAGAATTCCAACGACGGAGTTTTCGATTCCTATCAGTTCAAGAATTGCATACAAAAACTGAACGGCAGCGCCGCCTCTTCCAAGTCCTCCGTCGCCGGCATCTGCGGCTTGAATAAGAGGCAGGATAAGAGTGATACCAAAAGCTTCTGTTAATGCGGCAACCGCAGTTAACCCGAATACAATGTAGAGCCTCTGCCCGATGAATCTTTTATAGACTCCAAAATAGTACGTAATGCTTTTGAATAACTTCAAGCTTAGCTCAAGTAAGGTTTAGGGTCTTTATTTTTAAATTCTTCTCGTAAATGCGAAAACCATCTTCTCAAGTAGATTATAGCTACACCAAAGAACAACCCGACAAATATGGCCCCACCTAAAATTCTTAGCGGATCCGGTTCTGCCGGTTGAGATGGAATGGTGGCCGGCTCGTGTACGCGAAAAACCGGGGTTTCTTCCTGCACTTGGATTTCAGCTTCCTGTAACCTACGGGCTAGTGTATTATAGAGGCTAAATGCCAACTCATACTCAGATTCCAATCGTTGTTCTACAACAGCCGCGCTTTGTGTTATTAGATTCACATTGCGATCCTGAAAGGCGGCGAGAGAATCCTGACGGACCTGGAACGTTTCTTTGGCCTCTTGATATTGCTCCTCAATGAATTCCATATTGTTCATTGCCTTTTCCGTACGGTAGTCCGTTACATATTCCTGCAAAAGATTTTTAACCAAAATAACCATTTCCGTTGATGCACGTGGATCCGATAGAGAAACCCCAATATTCACAAAACCGGTTTGTGGTTCTCTGGATATAGTGATTAACTCTCCGACTGTATTTGCTACACTTCTGACTCTGCTGTCAACTTCGATCGGAGCATCAAATTCACCGAACTGAGAAAAATCAACTTCGGGTCGATCCCGGTTGCCGTCTGCTAACATAGAACGGATTCCATCCCAAAGAGTAACCGGCAGAGCTATCGTGTAATCCCAAATAATATCGGTAGCTCTGTTTACCAGACTGGGTTTGTAGTAATCGTTGAAATAATCAAAAACGGTAAGTGTACTATCGAGAGTGCTGAAGTAAACCTCATGTTGCATCAATTCGATTTGAAAATTCAGGCTTTCAACAATGTGAGGATACATTGAAACCTGAATATCATTCTGATCCTGTGTTCTCTGGATACCAAAAAAGTTCTCGTACTGTTGAAATAATTGCCCAATTTGAGATTGGTTGGTCGTTGTTTGAGGCATTAATTGAGCTTCTGAGTAATAGATTCGATCGCTGCCCATATAAATAAACAAACCAATCAAAAAGACCACTATAACGGAGGTGATGATGGTTCTTTTATGAATCCATAGATCTTTGAAAATACCTACAAGGTCTATAAACACCTCATCATCAGGGTTCTGATAGGCGCTCTCGGTAACCGGGATGAGTCTATACTCCTCTCTGAGGTTTGTTTTTTGGAGCTGTTGATGATCCTCTTTTTCAATATCGCCACTTTTGGGGCGATCCGGCTCATTTTTATTATAATCTGACACTACAAGGCAAAGTTATTTGAAATTCCTGAGTAATATAGAAATGATTGCGATCTTATTAAATGTACTGAAATGTAACTCTATTCAAGCTAATAATTAATGACTTCTTTTTGCTCGAATTGATATGTGGGCACAATCTCTTTAATTGATTGCCTGATGCTTGTAGGATCTCCATTATTGGCGATCTGCTCCAGTTGATCGAGTTTGTGAGCAAAACCAGGTCCTACAGCCGTACTTTTCGCAACGTAAATTTTTTCATGCTGAGTCATATCGGTACCCTCCTCAGCCGTTAAAAGTTCTTCAAAGAGTTTCTCGCCGGGGCGCATTCCGGTATACTCAATTTCAAAATCTTTATCCGGTTCAAAGCCTGACAATGTAATTAAATCGCGTGCCATCGTTTCAATACTTACAGGCTCTCCCATATCAAGTACAAACACAGAACCATTCATATTTAAAGCTCCTGCTTGCATCACAAGCTGTGAAGCTTCGGGGATGGTCATGAAATAACGCACCATATCGGGATGTGTAATCGAGATGGGTCCGCCCCGTTTAATCTGTTCCTTAAATTTCGGAATAACACTGCCACGGCTTCCAAGAACGTTGCCGAATCTCACAGATACAAATGCTTCGCCATTTCCTGTTTGGCTGGCCCCCCATTGCACAATTTGCTCGGATATACGTTTTGTGGCCCCCATTACCGATGTTGGGTTCACTGCTTTATCTGTTGAGATGTTCACAAAGTGGCTTACACCAAAATC
>CAYRDO010000250.1:0-278 GCA_964422985.1 uncultured Rhodohalobacter sp.
TTACGTAACTCAGAAACCATGTATAGTCCCAATACATCGGCTTTTCCTTCTTCCAATGCGGAGGCATGTTCTTTCAAGGCCTCGCGTACCGTACCCTTGTCATTGATGGTATTCTTGATCCCCAGTCCGTGAGCCACCTCATGAAACATGGTATTGCCGAAAAAAGCATCGAAGGTGATATGATTCCGCTGGCCTTCAGCTATCAATACCTCCGAAATCGGTACGAGTATTTTGTCGTATTTAGCTCTCATCGCATTCTTCAGCTGCAGCCTGCGGGT
>CAYRDO010000250.1:288-5165 GCA_964422985.1 uncultured Rhodohalobacter sp.
CTGCACTTCCTCGTCATTAGGAAGATTGATAGCAATGGTTTTAGATCCCGCGTTGGCATCTCCCGCATAATAGATGGCATCGTAGGCATTCAAATCGGAATCCCGGCCCGGGGTCTCCTGCTTGTACTCGTCCGGTACGGGAAGGCCCTTTTGCAATTCCGGCAAGACGGTGGCGTATTTTGATAAACGGTCACTCCACTCCCTGTCTTTGATCAGTACAAATGTTTCATGCGCCGCTTTGTACCCGAATAACTGGTCTTCATACGTTTCAATCGGGCCGATCACCACATCGATGGTATTATTTTTCATATCCAGCCACGCCATATCGCTGGCCTGATAGTCGTCGGTCAGCAGCGCTTCGGCCCGTAATTCCAGGTACTCTTTCAACCCGGGATCTTCCGCCAGTTCAGCCGCTTCTTTCAATTTTTCGGATGCCAGTTGATGCTGCTCGGCAAACGCCTCGTGATATGGAACGGTCACCAGGTTGCCTGATTCATCTCGTCGAACGAGTGTATACAGATCATCTTTGGTTTCGGAATCCCACGCCTCAAACTCCTCTTTGGTCATATCCGCGGGATAGAAATTGGCGCCGGCCGGTTTGGGACCAATACTGTCGATGAACGATTCATTCCCGTTCAGCCGATCCCACGGACCATAATTGATCTGCGCAAACTCCGCAACGCTTTCATCATCTATGCCATCCAGAAGGGCATCTTTGTGTCCATACGCTTCCATCCAGAACACCTCATCCATCGCCTGACCGGCATCGATCAGCAGCGAAATAATCTGGCGTTGGTTGTCGGTAAGCTGACTCAAATCTGCATTCAGCTCAAATGACGTGTATTGGTCGAGACGGTCGTCAATCGTCATCTCATTTGAGGAGGCCGACTCCGACATCTCCCCCGATTCTTGTCCTCCGCATCCGGTAAGTAATAGTCCTGTGAATAGTAGTGATAGAATTGAAAACGTAGTTGCCAAGCGTTTCATCATGGTTGGTTAGTCGGTTGAAATTTGTTGATTTGTGAAAGCTATGAAATTTGATGGGCATGTGCGATTGGGAATTCTACAAAAAATGAATGATCAAAATTTGTCTTCCAATTAAATCATTTAAGCGGCACTTTTATCGGAAGGCATTATACGTCTTAGAAGATTTTAATCGGAATTCAATTGGCCATTGCTTGCTGTCTCATTCATTTTGGATTATTATGATCCTAATTTAATCACTTTTGAGGAAGTGAATTAAATACATGTTAGCAGTACTAAATAAACTCTATTTGTCATGTCAAATATTGACCAAGTAAATGAATCATTCATAAAACATATCGACAGCCTTTCTACAACTCTACCATTAACAATGTTCTTGATACAGGATATCCATAACAAAACGGTGGAAAAATATGAAGAGTTTGAAGAAGAGCATATTGAATATGAAGAAAGAAACGATGAAACAATCAGATTAATTAAAGCTGATAGTCTTAATCAATTTAGAAAAATAGACAAGAAACTGGCCAATACAGGCATTGCTCAAAAAGTACTACCTCGTAGTTTTCTAGTTTCTTTAGTAAGTCAATTTGATGCATTCATAGGAAGTCTTGTTAGAGAACTATTGAATGCAAAACCAGAAATATTATCTGATTCTGAAAGAAAACTATCTTTTAGTCAATTGAGTCAATTCCCTTCTTTAGAAGAGGCTAAAGAGCATATTATTGATAAGGAAATAGATAGTTTATTAAGGGAAAGTCATGCTGATCAATTTAAATGGATTTCCAATAAGTTTAATATCAAAATTGATCCTGAAAAAGAATTGTGGGCAAAATTTATAGAACTTACCGAAAGAAGAAATCTGTTTGTTCATGCAGATGGCAAAATAACTACACAGTATCTATCTGTTTGTAAAGACCATGACGTTGAATTTGATGAGGACTATAAAGTTGGAGCAGAACTTTGGGTTCCACAAGACTATTTCAAAGAAGCACATTCTGTAGCATTTGAATTAGGAGTAAAACTGAGTCAGGTTTTGTGGCGAAAAATTATTCCCGATGAAATCGATAAAGCTGATAAACAATTAATTGACTTCTCATTTGACTTATTGCAAAGTGAAAAATATGAATTAGCTAAAAATATCTGCCATTTCGGTACTATTGTTCTGAAAAATGTTCAATCCGAAGAATACAACAGATTTCTAGCTATCAAATGGGATGGAGAAAATGAAAAGAGTAAAGAGCTAATTAATTCATTTGATTGGAGTGGCTGGAAAGAAGAATTTCTTTTAGCCGTTGCAGTTATTAATGATAACTACGAAAAAAGCTATGATCTAATGTCTAAAATTGGTCCAGATAGTGATTTAATCACCCATAATAGTTATCGACATTGGCCACTTTTCAAAGAAATTAGAGAGGAAAAAAGGTTTAAAGAAACTTATGAAAAAATTTTTGACCATTCTTTTTCTGAGTTCACCGAAGAAGAGTCAGAGACGGAAGAACAAGCCGTAGAATAGTATTGCTAACCATCACTTCAACTCGGACGCACCTCGCCTGTCATTGACAGTTTTGGTTTTTAGGCGTCAAATAGTAAACTGAAATTTTGAAAAAACGTTGAACTGTGCGCCGGTTAAGCGCAATATCGTTATCAATCAAATGAAAAAAAAGGAAGCCCGTTACCTGGCTGCCACTTTGATAGCTTTATCTTTAACTATTTCTCGACTTCACTCCACTGCGTTTCATTGAGCCTGCCTGTGTTTAAGCTTCGGAAGACAGGCTCGAAGTAACGTGAAACTTTCCAAGCGTTTGCGAAGTCGTTAATAACTCTTCTTGAAACAATTCTAAGCCTTCACTTCTCCCCTTCATTCTTCTGTAGATCAACCCTCTACCACGTCTTAACCATCTCTCCAATTTTACAGAGTTGTCTCGGAGTTGGTACGGACTTGGTCCGGAGATCGTGTGAGGTTTAGTCCTGAAGCTTGAGGCTTCACTGAACACACCCCTAAATCCCCTCTCAAGAGGGGACTTCTTTCTCTTTCTTCATTCATAAACTACAAATATGAGATTTCACCGGTATTCGTGATTTCTGATTATCAAATAATAGTACTTTGTAAAACGGCCTTGAATCGTTGGCGGGAAAAAGGAATGATGTTTGTTTGAACCGGATGAATTTTTTTTCGTAATGTCGGGATATAGATAAAATAACAGGGGTACTTGAGAATGAAGGCTTCCATTGTTGATAAAATATTTTGGTTTTTGGAAGAGGGATACGATCTGTTTTCCCAATTATCTTTAAAATTGAGAATAGAAGCCGTCTCATCGCTTATTCTCTTCTACTTGTCCCTGGTATTAATCACTCATCTAACCATCTATCCCTACTTTACTGAGAATGGTGGTTCCGGGTTTATACTCATCGTATTCTATTCATTTGTAGCCGTTATTGCAGTTTTAACCATTCTTCCCATTCTTTTTCCGTCTCTTAAGAAAAAATCATCTATTGCAATGATGTTTATCATTGCGCTGAATTCGCTCCCTGTATTTTTTCTGATTCTTTTCGTTCCAAAATTGAGAGAATTCAAAACCACGATCTTCAATATATTTGTGTTTTTGAGCATTATTGCCGGGGGAACAACGATTATTCTGAATGGAGAGCAAGAAGGGATTTTGGCACAATCTCCTGAACCTGTTTCTCTGATACTTTGGCTCTTATCCATTCTATCCATTTTTACCGGAATGATCATTTACAGCCATGTGATGGAGAGAATTTCAATAGAGAAAACAAAAATAGAGACAGAGATAAAAATTGCCCAGGATATCCAATCGCAATTGGTCCCTGTCGTTGATGTAGAGAATAGAGAGTATCATTTGTTTGGAAAAACAAAATCAGCAGATCAAATCGGGGGAGATTTCTTTGAAGTGATCAAGATGTCAGATTCAAAATTGATGATCGCAATAGGAGATGTATCCGGTCATAATATATCTGCGGGTCTTTTGATGGCAATCAGTAAAGGGGCTTTTCGGACCGTTATTCAGAATACAGATTCATTGGAAAAAATAACGGAATCCATGAATCGAACGATCATTGAAAATTCAGATAAACGAATGTTTGTAACATTTAAATGCTGTGAAATTGATTTACAAGAGCAAAGAATAACTGTTGTGAATGCAGGCCATCTTCCACTGTATAAATTTGATAGTAAACAGAAGAAAATTCTTGAGTTCAACAAGCCCGGATTAGCACTTGGAGTGAATCATTCAGCAACCTATGTATCTGAACAGATACCTTTCAAAAAGGGCGATTGCATCTATTTACTAACAGATGGGTATCTAGAAGCTATGAATTCGGATGGTGATCAATTTGATCTATTTCGTATCAAGAACATACTTACTGAATGTTCAGCCAACCGTAATCCAAAATATGTATATGAACAGTTACACAGGCAGCTACGTACGTTTACAGGTTCAAATTCTCTGCATGACGATATCACATTTGTAGGTATTCAGTTTACCTGATTTTTAATAACTATTTACGGTATTGTCCATTTTCTCGCTTAATAATACTTAAAAGTTCATCTGATATTCTAAAGGCAGAACGTAGTCGAAAATTCATTTCTAAGGCTTTACTACTCCTCATCTTCCCTTTCAGCTTCGCCCTGAAAAAACAGAAGTTCGCTCAAAATGCGCCCGCCTGTGCTAAAGATTCGGCACACAGGCCTGAAGTAACGTCTGAAACTTTCCAGGCGTTTGCGAAGTCGTTGAGTAATGTCTTTTTAGCATCCACAAACCTCCCCCCTGCCATCCTCGAACTTCGTACTGATCAAGCTTGTACCAACTCCGGGACTCCTCCGTCAATTTACGGAGCATACACGGAGTATATACGGAGTAGTCACGGAGTTA
>CAYRDO010000251.1:0-5137 GCA_964422985.1 uncultured Rhodohalobacter sp.
CTCTTCTTCGCCAATTATCTGCCAACGGCCGATCTCCCCAAATAGCTTGAAATTGCAAGCTGGCATCGGCAAGCCGTGTGGGACTTTCTATATTCAGAAATCCATATTCCGTTGTGGTGGCAGCCTGAACCGGTTCCTGAGATTGATCCGCCACCAGCATTCGATCCCGCTGATCCCGAATTTCATCTAACTCTTCCTCCATCTTTTCCAACTCCTGCTGACGAAGTTCATCTAAAAATGCTTCTAACTCCTCCTGATCCATCTCAGCAAGACTCAGCAGGCTGTCTCTCCGCGAAATATTATCTCTAATTGATACATATTGCCCATATGAACTTGCAAGCTCCTGGGCGTTAAAATCATCATCCAGAAGTGTTTCATCCACACGTTGCGAAGCGGATGAATCAAAATATGCGGCTGCCAGTCCCAAATCCTGATATTCGTCCCGATAGATTTCACCGAGTCCATAATAAGTTTTGGCTAATGTGTAATCAGATGGGGGTTGTATCCTGTTTCTTAAAACGCTGTTGTAATTCTGAACCGCTTCGTTATGATCTCCCTTTAACTGAAGCGTTCTTGCAATTTCATATTGGAGATCACTGCGGTACTCCAGGAATTTGTCATCTCGTCTCATCTGCTGATAGATAGATACCGCATAATTGTAGTTACCAATTTTTCGGGATACTTCGGCCTGCTTTCGTGAAGCATTAAATTCCAGATCGAAGTCGGTTCTTAAATTATTGATTTGCGTGTACGAAAATAGAGCTCTGTTCAACTCCCCCATATTTTCTAAGACCTGACCCAGTAAAAAGTGAGTTTTTGCCTGTTTCTCCTCTTTTACAATGCCTGATAACGCTCTTTCGAGATAGGTGGCAGCAGTTTCCCAATTTTCTTGCTCGGCATGTAACTCTCCCAAAACGAGTTGAGCTTCTGCTCTCCACTCCGGAAGCCATGCCTCTTCTGAATCTAACTCAAACTCCAGAACTTCTATCCCCTGATCGTAATTCGACAACTCCAGGTAAGTCATCCCCTGCCAAACAATGGCTTCCTGCCTTTGCCCCCCTTCGGCAAGAGCTGCTAATTCTTCAAACTTTTCAAGAGCGGCAAAAAAATCGGAACGATAGTAGTACGATTTACCGATGATAAACAGAGCCGGAACAACGTATTTAGAATCATTGTGATTACGAAGAATGGCACTTCCCTTTTCAATCGCTTTTTGAAAATCTTCGAGCCCGGCATCCATTGGGGATTCGTGAACCCGAATGGTTGTAAAAGGGTTGATCTCCGGCTGTTGATTTTGATTTTTCTCCAAGCCGGCGTTATAGAATTTTTTAGCGTTGTAGTAGGTGTTGTAGTATGCCGTAAAATTATCCCAACCCTGCTTGAGGCTGCTGCAACCCGCAAGAAGAAAAATCAGTACTGTTATTTGAACAATTTTTCTCACAATACGACAACGCTCTGCACTCCTCCTGAGTATTTATTGATCTTTTATGGTACTCACCTTAATCATATTTGTTCGACCGCGTTTTGCAACAGGTATTCCCGTTGCAATAATCACCCGGTCACCACTCTCTACCAATCCATTTGTAAGCAGATAATCTTCCATCATTTTAACGCTCATATCCGTATCAAAAATTTCATCGAGCCGAACAGAGTTCACACCCCATACGAGATTCAACTGTCGGCGGACAATACGACTCTCAGTAAACGCCACCACCGGAACTTTCGGCCTGAATTTGGCAATTCTTCGCGCTGTGTTACCTGAATGTGTGATGGTACTTATTGCCTGCGCATCCACATTTTCCGCAATTGTAACACAAGAATAAGCGAGTGATTCAATCACCTGTTTCTCATACCAATCCGGTTTGCGGTATTTCAAACTGTAATAGATGGATGATGCGTTTTGCTCAACCGATTTTATGATTTTAGCCATTGTTTTCACAGCCTCAACCGGGTATTTACCTGCAGCCGTTTCGCCGGAAAGCATCACAGCATCGGTTCCGTCCACCACGGCATTGGCTACATCCGAGCTTTCCGCACGCGTTGCCCTCGGGTTGTTGATCATGGAATCGAGCATCTGGGTAGCTGTTATCACCGGTTTACCCGCCATGCGACATCGTTCAATAATTTTTTTCTGAACTAATGGAACTTGCTCACTGGGAATTTCAATCCCAAGGTCGCCCCGTGCAACCATAATTCCGTCGGCTTCTTCAATAATTTCATCAATCACTTCAACGGCCTCGGGCTTCTCGATCTTGGCGATAATTGCGGCGTTACTTCCCTTTGCGCGAATTCTTGAGATGACATCCTGAACGTCACGGGCCGATCTCACGAACGACATCGCTACAAAATCAACGCCCACATCCAGTCCAAATTCAAGATCTTCAATATCTTTCTGTGTGAGGGATGCCATTGAAATATCAACATCCGGCAGATTTACACCTTTTCGGGATTTCAATACACCTCCCACGATCACTTTTGCATAGAGCTCTGTACCCTCTTTCTTAGTAATCTTCAGTTCAAGAAGGCCATCATCAATTAAAATCTGGTTGCCTTCAACCGCATCTTCTGCAAGATTGGGATAATCGATCGGTACAACTTCGTTTGTTCCTTCAACATCCTCTGTCGTCAGTTTAACGGTTGAACCCGTTTCTACAAACTGACCACCATCTTTCATGGTACCCACACGAATTTTCGGACCCTGTAAATCCATCAAAACAGGAAGAGAATATTGGTGTTTTTTAGCAACCTCCCGCACGAACCCGATGGTTCTTTTGTGATCTTCGTGTGAGCCGTGAGAAAAGTTAATCCGGACTACGTTCATTCCTGCAAGATAAAGCTTTTCAATACCCTCGAGTGTATTACTACTTGGGCCTAATGTGCAAACAATTTTCGTCCTTCGGGCACTACCTAGCATAAATATGTGTTTGTTATTAAGAAAATTTTTGAATAGATAATATTAATACTGCTAAAGGTAAGCAATTATATCGCAGATATATTGTTATAATAATGCAAATAAGTATTTAGCAGAGCGCGCAGTCATTCCATCAGGCAAAATTATATTTATGAACACGACGATTTCGAAGTACAGCTTACTGTTTTTATTGATCTTTGCATCTTACATGTCTGGTTGTGTACGATCAACAAATCCTGATGTAGAGAGAGGTTCCACGTTTCGATTCCAAGACGGTTATCCCGAAATTCGCATGTCTTCCATTGGTATCTTGAGTGAAGACGACGAGCCTTTAATTGATGTAACCACAGATGTTGTTCTAGGAAGTTTAATTTATTCCACGGATGAAGAGGGTGTTCGTACCGCAAATGTTTCTATTGAGATCCGAATTCTTCAACAAGACGGAGATTTTACAAAAAATGTGAGAAATGATTTTGTAGTTGAATCCAATTATGATGGCAGTTATCAAAGCCAGGACGTTTTTAGTAACCGACAACGCATTGAAGTTGTACCCGGCGATTTTGAGGTGACCGTTACGGTGCTGGATCAATCTTCAGGGAAAGCTTCCAGCCGTACCAGTGAAGCTGAAATTCCGGATCCCGAAAACCCCGAAGTCAACCTTACCACTATCCGCCTGATGGGTAAACATTCACCCAGTGAAGTTGAAGATCCCGAGTTTTTTCCGATTACCACGTACACTGCGTCATCCGGATTAGACAGTTTGAATTTTATGTTCCAGGTAACGAATAATAATGCTGATGACCCTCTCACAATTCGCTCCAGGCTGCTAAAATATGAAGCGGATACTACTGCTGCACGCCCGATGAACTTCAACAATTACAGCCCGTCTACACTTCCTTACGAAGGAATTGAGATGAGAAACCCGGAAGAGATTGATGCCACCATTCGTCGATTGGATCAGCCCGGCAGTGTATTAATTGAATACAAGTATGATCAGCTTGGAAAAGGTACGTATCGATTTGAAGTAGAAACCACGAAAGAAGATGGGGAGACAATCTATAAGGCGAGGGATTTCTCCATCAAAAGTGAAAACTATCCCACTGTTCAAACTCCAAGAGAACTTGCCGGGCCGCTAATCTACCTGATGGACAGACGGAAACATGAGAAGATGATGGAGATTGAAAATCCCGATTCTTTGAAAGAAGCGATTGACCGATTTTGGCTCTCCAATATTGGAAATATGAATAAGGCGAAATCTGTCATCAGTTTGTACTACGAAAGGGTTGAGCAGGCAAATAAGCAGTTCACAAACTTTAAAGAAGGCTGGAAAACAGATCTTGGGATGATCTACATTTTGTTTGGTCCGCCGTGGTATGTAGATCGTTATTTGAATACAATGGTTTGGTCGTACTCATACGACAGAACAGACCCGCGGTATAATTACACATTTGAAAGGCCACAGATGAAGAACGAGTATTTCCCCTTCGATAATTATCTTCTCCAGAGAAATCAGGGATATTTTAATATCCAGTACCGGCAAATTCAGTTATGGTTGTCGGGTAATATTTTAACAACGCGTATTTAGCCTTGTCGGCCACATAGCTCTCACTCCTATCAATAAAAAAAGCCCGCCAAAAAAATGACGGGCTTTTCATCTTTAAAGGTGTTCTTCGCTTAGCTTTTTTCTTGTCCTTCTTTGATAAAAGCTTCAAAGACCATTTCTAAATCCTGGGCAACTTCTTGCTTTGTGCGCCCTTCAATTCTGTGTCGGGGAATCATAGCTTTAATCTCACCATCCACGAAAAATGCAAATGCAGGTGAAGATGGAGGGTATTCGCGTGCACGGGCTGTTGCTTCTTTATCCTGTCCGGCAAAAACCGTTACAAGATGATCCGGTTTTTGTGCCGTATTTTCCAGGGCAATTCCAAGCCCGGGTCGGGCATTACCTGCGGCGCATCCACATACAGAGTTGATGGCCATCAGCATGGTTCCTTTGTTATATTCTTTCATCGCTCTGTCAACATCTTCGGGAGTTTGCAGCTCTTCCACTCCAATGTCGGTAAGCTCTTTTCTCATCCAGGAAGTATCAGGGCCTACGCCAAATCCAAATTGCATAATATTTTGGTTTTATTGTTCAAAATTTATGTTTGAATATAACGATAATTCAACACATTTCTTACTGGTGTGTGTTCTACATTTCTTATCAGTATCTTCACTAAAATTGAT
>CAYRDO010000252.1:0-239 GCA_964422985.1 uncultured Rhodohalobacter sp.
GATTACCACAGAACGGTCATACGATGAGGCATCTCCATAATAATCGATCAGGCTTTCCTCGGCATTCAACAGAAGCGGATAGGTAATACCGGTTACATTTTTGAAGCTTTCATTGGCGCTTGCACTCAGGTTCCAGGTATCCAATCCCAATGCCCTAAAGTTCGGATTGCTATTAAATTTCTGGTAGATCTCATCCTCCGTCACCGGCCCATTCTGCTTGCAATGCGGACAATCGGCAC
>CAYRDO010000252.1:249-5111 GCA_964422985.1 uncultured Rhodohalobacter sp.
AATAGTTGGAAAGGGTGTACTGGCTCCCGTCAAGAGAAGTGTATGAAAAATCCGGAGCGGTTTCTCTGTCAGACGGTTCTTCCGGCGGATTCTTTGGGTTGTTGCCAAAATCGTTGGATGATGATGAGTCGCTTCTGCACGATGCAAGTAAAAGTAAACTTGCCGACAGCAGCAAAAACATAATTTGTTTGAGTGATTTCATAGCAGTAGGATTAACGTTTAAAATCGTGATGAAAGCCTGAGTTCAACGCCCTCAAAATCAAGCCGTTCGTAGCAAATTCCGGACGTACAGGCAGGACCTCCTCTTCGTTTTCCTCCAAAAACTTCAACTGTATGCGTTCGGTTGATCTCGTACAGAATATTCCCGCCAAACCATGTTCGGGTATCTGTCTCAACCTCTAAAGTTCTTGGATCATCGGTGAGATTTGGGTCCGTACTGGCTTCAAAAATGGCGCTAACTGTTAGATCAGGAATATAATTTACTGAGATAGAGGCGTAGTAATTCTCGGATTGGTTTTCGTTGAAATCACGATCGAATTGCTGGTATTGAACATCTACGGTGAGACTCCAGATATAATCAAAAAGCTTTTCAGTGATGATTCCTGCAGAGATGCGATTTTCTTCTCCCTTAATTTCATCATTGGCGTAATCCAGAAATGATTTGATCATTAGAGACTCATTGACTTTATAACTGCCTTCCAAAAAATATTCTACGTAATCGAATCGCCGGGAAACTTCGTTTTTGGCTGTTGTGTAATTAGCGGTTAGCGAATGACCATCCTCAAAAGTGTAAAATGTTTCGAGCTGAATTCCCGTCTCATTCTCGGTTGATAGCACATGTGTGCTTCTATTCAGAACCGGATAGGTATGCTCTTTGATGAGCGATGGAGGATTGTTAAAACCTGAGCCCAGCGTAAAATCATTATAATTTTTGTACTCCAGGCTGGCACCGAACGAATCATAAAAATAGTTCAGACCGGTGTAGAAACCATAGGACTCATCATCACTGAAACTGAAAAGGTTGGATTCTGTATTGAAGGCATACTCACTGGTCAGTTGAAAATTAAGCGGCAAATTTCCGTTGAACATTAATGATCCATATTCCTGGAAATCCCGGGCTCCATTTTTGTAAACCCTCATATAAGCTCCGCCTATACTGTAATCACTGGTTAGGAAAATGCTGGTTTCTACGGCCTCAAAAAGATCCCGGCGCCGAAGGCTATCCGGTTCAAAATTAGGGGGAAGAGGATTAAACAATGGCCGACCGCGAACAAGTTGCAGATCAAAATAGTCATGATTGAATTCCACACTGATTCCCTCTACATCCTGGTTGAAAGCGTAACGGGTTCGATAGAAATCATTTTCAAAAACAGATCCCGGAATTTCATAACTGCGGAGTAATAATCCCCGACCGATCGTCTCGTAGAAATTTCCCAGCCGGATGTTAAGGTGATCGTCCTGGTACTGAGCTCGCTTTTGTGTCAGTTGAAAATAGTTGCGATCGCGATAGGGCGTAAGAAAGTTCTCAATCCTTCCGTACAGACTGAAGTTGTTGTAATCGTAATAGAGATTCAGTTGATCATAGGAAGTGGTTAGATCTCTATTTTCTTCATACGGAAGATTTCCATATTGAAATTCAAACGTGTTGGATCCGGAAAGCTGCCCGAGTGTAGTCTTCGGTTTAATCAACAAAATAGCACCGGCACATATTATCAGCATGGTTCTCATCACGGGTTGAGGTGGTTTAAAATTTCCTCTCGAATGATTTTATCTTCGCCGGGTGCGTATCCTTCATGGAAATAAACGATCTCATCATTGCTGTTAACCACAAGCAGGGAAGGAACGGCCCGAACTCCAACGCGTCCCATCACGCTGTTATCTGTATCAAGCAGAACCGGGTAATCGATACCTACCGAATTTGCAAAAGGCCGTACTTTGTTGAGATTCCGGGGTCCGTCAACACTCACTCCTATAAATTGAACTCCCTGATCCTTAAACTCGTCACTCATTTCCACCAATTTTGGAATGGATTGAAGACAGGGTTTGCACCAAGTGGCCCAGAAATCGATCACTGTCAGGTTCTCTCCTTTTAAATCCTGGTATGAAACCGTTCGGTTATCGAGATTTTTTAGCTTGAAATTGTAGATGTTCTGATTGAGATCCGTTGAAGCAACAATCAGAAGTAAAAAAGGGATGAAAAACTTCATGGTGATAAGATATTGGTTTCTATCTCTTTAAAGCTGTAATCCTCTGAATAGAAATGTATCACAAAATCATAAGGTTTTCATAGTGGCCGGGGTAACATTCAAATCATTGAAGTAAAAAATTTTATACACTATGTAACATTTTTTTTACATCACGTAAAGAAGAGTATACATTAATCAAAAATGGTATTGTTATGTCGAAACAAGAAATTTTATCGTGGACTTCGTTGGGAACGGCTATCTCAGTCTTATTCTTTTACGTTCTTTTCGTTTTTGGATGGCCGGGTTTTCTGCCGGACTATTCCGATCAACTTTATAATATTTTTATCAAAGTATTCTGGATAGCTATTGCGATTGAGTTTGTGTTGGATCTCATCGAGAGTAAAAATAAGGTGGATAAAGACGAACGGGATTTTATGATTGAAGCCTATGGCGTCCGATATGCCTACAATTTTTTGATGGTAGCCATCATCTTTATCATCGTACAAATTCCAATATCTGAGTTTTTAGGTCAGGTAAGCGAATTGCATCAAATGCTGGGCAGCAAGCGTGTTATTTTTCATGCGCTTTTTATCACTATTCTGATGGCTACACTGATCAAGAGAACAACCATGATCTATCATTATCGAAAATCCTTTTGATATGAAAGAGGGAGAAATCATAAATAACATTCGTGTATTGAGATTTGAACACGGCGAAATGACCCAGCAGGAACTGGCGGATAAAGTGGGCGTGACAAGACAGACTATTAATGCTCTTGAAGCTTCTAAGTATTATCCGTCACTGGAGTTAGCTTTTAAAATTGCCGATGTATTTGATCGACCGTTAGAAGATGTGTTTACGTATAAGAAATGAAAACTTCTACCAGATGCGGATATTCCATAAAAATAGTCTATAAATCATCCAATTTTCTTTAAAACCTGACTACTATCAGTCAACATTAATTATTATTACTTATATAAAGAATAATATTATAGTATGTTTATCTACATTTATTCAACTAAAATGAATTTCATTTGGAGTGAATAGCCTAAACCCTTTATATTGGTAGTAATTGATCAAAACAGAAAGCCCATCCCTGATCAACGATCCATAGTATCTTCTCTGAAATATCTATATCAAATGGAATTTCCCCCAGTAAATGAGAAGCATCCGTAATCGGACAAAGGAGTTTAAAATACCTGGGTTTCCAGTCCTCTTGGATGAGCCGTTGAATCAATAACCACTTCGAAATCGATAATTCCAAGTACCAGTCCCTCTTCTGTAATTACATCCACTTTCCAGTTTCCGTCAGTGATATTGTTTTTATAGGTAAACCCGCGATATCCCTGATCACGGCCGCCGGTAATTTCATACTCAATATTGTCTGAAATTTCCCATTCGTCCGTCTCCGGATTTTTCCATTTCCAACGATGAGATACTGTTTTTTTGAGATCCGTCGGAGCAAAAATAGATGTGAATACATATACATTCGTTCCCGGTTCCTGTATATACGTTAAACTGTTTTCTCTCCAGAATTTATACCACACTTCTTTTTGATAGGTAACTACATACTCTCCATTTGTTTTTTCAACATTATGGGCCACCATTCCGGATTCCAAGGCTAGCGGAACAGGTGGAATCAAACTGAAATAGTAAAAAATGTTGATCATCAAATAGATTCCTACGATAAGTCCCAATGTTTTACCCTCATGAATTTCGACGCGTGTAGACGGACTTACAGCATAAATATAGATGATGAGAGCCATCGTTGTGCCCAAGCTAATCAATCCCGAAACGATAAAAATGAATGTACTCATTTCCTTCACTAACACCGGGATAAAAAAGGTGCAAAACGTAAAATTCACAAAGAAATACGCGCTAAACTGAAGATATTTATTGGATATTTTTTGCTTCAAAAATTCATTTGCAAAGAGAAGAAATACCAAGATCACAAAAAAGGTGAGGGTCTTGGAGAAAGAAACACTCCTCGAAAAATAGACAACGAACGCGCTACATAAAGCTCCCAGAAAAAACTGAATTGCCAAGGGTAAATATTCTTCATACCTCTCAAAAAATGTTCCTTTCCATTTACCATCATCCGCTACATTGAACATGTAGAGAGCAAAGCTCAGAGAAACCATATAGGTACAAAGAACGGTTCGGTCGTAGAGGCGATCAATGCGGCCGAGGGTGAGCGTATCCCAGATAAATCCACAAATAAAGAAAATAACAGGAAGGTACTTTTGGTGCCTCCTGTAAAAGGCACGAAAACGGCTGATCATAAACTACTTTATTTTCATGGTTTGCTAACCGCTTTCATTTTCATTTTTGATTACACAACTGAGCCTATTTGATAAATTTCTTCACCCAACTCACTGCATCTCTTTTTAATGTCTTCTGCGGCAGATTTTGAAACTACTGCGATTAAACCTATTCCGAGGTTAAATGTTGCACGCATATCGTCTTCCGGAACATTTCCAGTTTTCTGGATCAGATCAAAAATTTCCGGTCGCTCCCAGCTCTCCCAATCTACATTCAGTTTTAAACCTTCAGGAAGAATTCGCTTTGTATTTCCGACAATTCCACCGCCTGTGATGTGCGAAAATCCGTTTACACCCTTAACATCTTTTAACTCAGAAATAATGTGCAGGTAAGATCGGTGAACCTGGAGTAGCT
>CAYRDO010000253.1:0-5082 GCA_964422985.1 uncultured Rhodohalobacter sp.
CTAATAAATTATGTGAGAATTGATATCTAAGCAGCCGACTCTTTTTATTTTATTTTGGGGCACAATACTGTTTTTATTCATTTTTGATGGTCTGAGCAACAACTCCGTCATGGCCCAAAACCTTGAACGTGGCGTTGCAATCTACGAAGTTCCTTCAGATGATGGTGATCCGGACCTTGACAGAACCCACTCTGTAGAGCATATGGCACATGTTGCCGGGGTTCCGTATACCACAACACGCGATATCAATGAAGCTTCTCTTTATGCCGTAATCATTGCCACGGATGGGTTCGACGGACTGAATTTGACCACCGTCCAGAGAGAAACCATTAAAACCTACGTTCGTGATGGCGGCATTCTTATCAATACAAATTTGAGAGACACAAGCCTTTATGATGTTGCCGGCATTACGGAACAAAGCTTTTCAAGGGATCGGTATTCCATAAATTTTGATGTTTCCAAGTCAGAGACTGTTTTTTCATGGATTGATGAACCGGAGGAGAAAACAATATTGATCGGAAATGAAAGGAGTGGCAATGCAATTTTCAGCCGATCGTACGTAACGAACCAGGCTGAGATTTTAGCAACATTTGATGACGGGTCGCCGGCATTTATTCGCAATAAGTATGGCAATGGATTTAGCTACACATTCGGCAACTCGTTTAAAGATGTGATTATCCGAAGCCAGATGAATTTGGACTTCTCAACCAACCGCAGCTATTCCAACGGATTTGAACCCGCTTCAGATGTGTTCAGCTTGATTTTCCGGGGTATTTTAATCGAACATATTCCACATTTGGTTTGGAAAAACACCTCTGCCTTCAATAGTCAGGCCACACTGATGATTACCCACGATATTGATGCCGAAAGCAATATGCAATGGATGAACAGGTATGCAGATTTTGAAAAAAGCCTGGACATCAGCGCCACTTATTTTGTTACCACACATTATATCGATGATGCCCTTGACGGAGATTATTACACAAATTACAGGAATGCTGTAACGTTACTTCGGGATCAAAATCACGAAGTTGCAAGCCATTCCGTGGGGCACTTCCCGGACTTTGCGGATATTCCGTTCGGTACATTGGGTGAAGATATTTTCACCTATCAACCCGGCCATCACGGAGGGGTAACAGACAATGCCAGCCTGTTGGGGGAGCTCGAGGTTTCAAAAAAATTACTCGAAGAGGACACGGGCTTGCCTGTTACATCGTTCAGGTCCGGATATTTAATCTACCCTGACCAATTAGTAACCGCCCTGGATACGCTTGGATACCAATTTAATTCCACTTACTCCTCCAACGACGTTCAAACCGCGTTTCCATACTTTCCCTACAAAACAAGATCATTTAGCAGTACACAATCAGATGTGTTAGAAATACCGGTTACAATATCAGATGTATTAGTCGACGAGTTTACCTTAGAGAATTACCTTGTTGTGGCAGATTTATGGACCAACGTCACTCAAAAATATTATGCAAACGGTGCGCCAACTGTCTTGCTTGTGCATCCCAACCGGGATCTAAAATTGAGGTCGATGCAAACTTATCTCGAAAGTTTACCCAGCGACATCTCCATCCAGACCATTCAGGCATTCGGGAATTTTTGGTTGAAACGGAATAACCTGGATTTCTCCAGCAGCCTTGAAAACAATCGCTTAACCATTCAACTCAAGAATCATCAAACCCTGCCCGATAGCTTATCGCTAAATATATCAAACGGATCCTCGCTGGATGGAATAGAAATTTTAGGTAGCGACGGAAATCAAATAACTGTTTTGGATCAGGCAGATGAGAATGGCAACATATTGCTTTATAAGCAGGAAAATGTAATAAAAACACCCGATTCACTCACACCAGAGGAGCCTGTAAACTTGTTGCAGAACTATCCAAATCCGTTCAGCAAAAAAACTACCATTAAATATCATTTGAAGGATGCTGGTGATGTTCGGATGGAGTTATTCACGATCACCGGAAAAAAAATGGAGATATTGGTTAACGAATACCAACAGGCAGGTCCGCATTGGGTGGAATTTGACGCAGAAAACTATTCCAGTGGCCTTTACATCTGCAGGATAATCACCGACTCATACTCCACGATTAAGTTGATGACGCTCATAAAGTAAAACCCATGCACGGTTTGCCAAACGCATAAAATGGCATAAAAGACCTTTTTATTCAATAAAGATGATTAAAAAGACCAAATCATAGAGATGTAACTCCATGCTACTTTCCTTGAAGCTTACTTTTGACATGCTTCCCAATTTCCTTACTTTTGACCAGTTCAACAACTCTGAAAAAAATAGTATCGCTTAAAATAATAATCGGGCAAAAAATTTAGCTTAAATCTCTCTTTATGGATCTATTTAAAAAGCTGGAAGACCGTCCTAGTCCCTTAGGTGAGTTCACATCAGACGGATACGGCTATTACACGTTCCCCAAACTTGAAGGACCTTTGGGGCCCAAAATGAAGTTTAATGGTAAAGATGTTGTCGTTTGGAGTATCAATGATTATTTAGGCATCGGCGCCAATCCGGATATTCGCGAAGTTGACCATCAAGCAGCCAAAAAACACACATTTAGTGTGCCAATGGGTGCAAGGCTTATGACCGGAAATTCCGATCAGCATGAAGCTTTGGAAGAAGAACTGGCTGATTTTGTACATAAACCACACGCTCTGCTGCTTAATTATGGCTACCAGGGAATTATGAGTGTGATTCACGCACTGGTAGACCGAAATGATTTTTTGATTTATGATGAACTGAGTCATGCTTGTATTGTTGACGGAAAACAACTCGCCATGAGTGACAAATCCGTTTACAAGCATAACGATATCGAAAGTCTCGAAAAACAACTGAAGCGCGCGACGTCCAGGTCGAAGGAAAACTCCTCTATCTTGGTCGTTACCGAGGGTGTTTTTGGAATGACCGGCGATCTCGGAAAACTAAAAGAGATCATCGCGCTGAAAGAAAAATACGATTTCCGTTTACTGGTTGATGATGCACACGGACTCGGAACTCTTGGCGACGACGGATCAGGAACCGGAACCCATTTGGGATGCCAAGACGGAATTGATATCTATTTTGGTACGTTCGCAAAATCTGTCGCATTGATTGGCGCTTTTGTAGCGACTGAACCACGTGTTGTCGAATTTTTGAAAGCCAACGCCCGTAGCCAGATTTTTGCCAAATCACTGCCTTTAGCTATTGTTGAGTCGGCACGAGAACGCATCAAAATGATTCGTGAAAATCCCCAGTGGAGAGAAAAACTGTGGGAAAACACACTCAGACTCCGAAATGGCTTACGAGACATCGGTTATAATGTTCTGCCTTCTGAAAGTCCGGTAACCCCTGTTCTTACGGAAGGAAGTACGGATCTTTGTACAACCATTATGCGCGAACTTCGTGAGAAGCACGGCGTATTTGTAAGTGGTGTTGCCTACCCGGTCGTACCCCGCGGTATGGTTTTAATTCGGTTGATCCCAATGGCCTCTCACACGGATAAACATATCGATAAGACGCTCAATGCATTTGAAGCAATCAAACCGATTGTATTCCAGAATGTAAGTGAAAAAATTTCTGCCTGATTTCAATTCAGGAGTTTTTTAGTACTTATTTCATACATTGTCTCTGCTGATTTCTCATTATCATGGAAATCGGCAGAGACATTTTTTTTGCTTATGACTTTTCGACTTTCTCATAACACCGTTGTTTGTATTTTCCTCCTGCTTCTCTTCACAGGATGTGATAACTCTTCTACAGGTTCTGAAGATGAAAAAATCATTCCCTCCAAAAATCTTGAAGCTGTTCGCCAATATGCCATGGAAAATGAGAATGGTGGTTTAAAAGGCCGGGCTCTCGTAATCTGGCATGATGGAGAGATTCTTTCCGAAGAATACGATAGAAATTTCGACGGACAACAGCTCCACCGTATTTGGAGCGGATCCAAAAGTTTTGCCGGATTGTTGGCTGCTCTTGCGGTGAAAGATGGACTTTTTACATTTGATACAACTCTTGGCGAACTGATTCCGGACTGGGATCCTGAAAGTGAACGAGGTAAAATTACGATCCGGCAATTGCTGAATCTCACATCAGGAATTGAAACGGCACCTGTTGGAGATTTCAGTCAAACCGCTGAAGAGTGGTTAGCTGCCGATATGGCTTATGAACGCGGGTCAACATTTACGTACGGCCCTACTCCATTTTATATCCTATCATGGATTTTCGTTGAAGTCCTTGACATCAATCCAATCAGCTATCTGAACGAACATCTCTACTCTCAACTCGGAGTTACCCAGGGAGAATGGTCAAACGTAGATCTTTTTTACCCAAACCTGTCATTCGGTGCAAGTTATCCCGCTCTCGACTGGCTTCAAATCGGTATTCTATTGATGAATGGAGGCTCAATCAATGGCACTGAAATCATTCCTGACAATTTGATGGATCAACTTTTAACGGGTAGTGAGGTCAATCCGGGGTACGGAATAACTTTTTGGCTTAATAAGCCCGGAAATCGTCCAAAACTAACCTCCATGGATATCCCCGTATTTTCTAAAGCCCAGGACACAGAAAGGCTTATCTCCGATATTATGCCGGACGATCTTTTTATGATGGCCGGAGCTTTCGGGCAAAAACTCTATATCTGCCCCTCTCTAAACCTTGTAATTGTACGATTTGGAGTTGTAATTGCCGGCGACATCAGCGATGAAGAATTCTTTTCAAGGTTGATGGATGGCGTCGATCAGAGTGCTTTGGAATAATGAATACTGAAATTTCTTACTTCTAAGTTCTCCCAAAGGGTCGGGATCTCCACTTCGTTCCGACTTGTACGTTATTCAATATTCCTTCGCTTGATTCCAACTCAGATTCCCGTTATCGTAAGCCAAATGAATTATAGTAAGCAAGTCATCGGATGAGTTAAATTAGTCGAAAACAATGTATTTTTTTGCTGTTACAATCTATTGCAACAGACAAATGTAAGTTGCTCTTTCTGAACATATTACCAGCACTAAAATACAATGTCTCGCCATATCAATACGATGACTCTTAAATCTTAAATAATATTTCATGCGACGTTTTCT
>CAYRDO010000254.1:0-5038 GCA_964422985.1 uncultured Rhodohalobacter sp.
ATGCCGACATGATTTTTATTACGGCAGGAATGGGCGGCGGAACCGGAACAGGCGGAGCTCCCGTTGTAGCGGGAATTGCCAAACGAAAAGGAATTTTAACCGTCGGTATCGTAACTACCCCTTTCCTCGTGGAAGGAAAAGTCCGAATGAAATATGCGATTGAAGGAATTGCCGAACTGAAGAAAAACTGTGATACCGTCATCGTGATTCCAAACGAGCGATTACTGGATATCGCAGATGAAAATACCACGCTTGTTGAAGCGTTCGACAAAGCAAATCAAGTATTATACAACGCAACTCGCGGAATTTCTGATTTGATCCTGATGCCGGGACTGATCAACCTCGACTTTGCTGATGTTCGCACAACCATGATTGATGGTGGCGCGGCCATTATGGGATCAGCTACAGCCAGCGGACCCGACCGCGCAGAAATCGCCGCTCGCGAAGCGATCAACTCTCCCCTGCTTGACGGTGTGAGTATTCGCGGAGCACGAAATGTTCTGGTGAATATTTCGGCGGGATCAAACCTGGGAATTAAAGAAACCACAACGGCTACACGAATTATTCAGCAGGAAGCCGGCGAGGATGCGGAGATTATTCTCGGTAGCGTTCTGGACGAATCTTTTGAAGATGAACTTCGGGTAACTGTTATTGCCACCGGTTTTGAGTTTGATGAGAGCAACGTGAAAGCGAAGTCTCAGCCAAGCAGCTCTCAAAGTAAGAATGAAGAATCTTCGTTCAATGAGAAGAAAAAACCATCAAACATTCTTCCGAAAGCGAGTGAAATTGCGCAACGAAGAACAACGATGGACAGCAACTTCTACAAAGGTGAGAAAAACCTGAAAAACCTCGACTCTCCGGCTATCCACCGAAGAAGTCTGAAGCACATTCGAACGAATGACGATAAGGAAGCGGATGAGGAGATATCAGAACCGAAACAGCAGGAACGGCGCAAAGCCAGCAACGACGATTCTTCGATGTTGAATGACAGATCCGAACGAATCGATAAGCGGGACAGCGACCAGCCTGCATTCCTCAGAAAAATCATGGACTAATAATAACTCCTAGTCCATGATTCATGATTTTATGATTGCTTTATAACATAAAGATGGGCACTACGTGTCCACTCTATAGATTGCTAAATCAAAAAAGGGCCTCTTTGATCGGAGGCTTTTTTCTTTTGTGTAAGGTAGAGAATTAATGGTAAGGATAGGTAATTATTTGTGAGAAGGAAAAATGCTTCGGCTGACGATTGTCTATTTCGTCTGCCGAATTTTAAGGAGTCCCACTAAATTCGGAAGCCAAAAAATGAATTTGGCAGCCGACATAAAAAAACCCGAAACCGTTACCGGTTCCGGGCTCTACCAATCAATCCAAGTCTTAGTATGAATTAGGAAGACAGGTTGATTAATACCATAATATCTGCAAGTACTTCTGCGTCGATATCTCCTATTAAGGCTGAATTCGTGTCTACAATAGCATCCACGTCATTATTGAAACCGATGTAAAGGTCTGCCAGGTTTGATGTATCAACCAATCCTGAAAGTGTGGAATGAAACGCTGCTTTAACTCCGCCTGCAGCATTGATTTCAGTATCAATCGTTACTACTGCAGTACCCTCAACAGAAGAATCATTTTCTATTGCGGCGCGTACTTCGTCGTGATAGGTTTCAAAAGCTGCACTAATTGTGCTTTCTGATCCACCACTTCCCTGCACTTCCGATCGCAGAGTAACACCGGCATCAGCAATCGCAGAAACTGTTTCGTCAGACATTTCTGAAGATTCTGCTCGTGCCTGTACCGCGTTATCGGTTGCAATCGCAACCATGATTGAAGATGAGTGCCGCGCTTCATCCTGAACTTCAGATGAAACGGAGCTCATGCTGTTCAAGATTACCTTTCCTTGTGCATGAAGAAATTCAGCTGTTTGTTTCTCATTCAGGCTGGCTTCTCCATAAGCATTCACTTTGGTTTCAAGGTAACCTTCAAATGCAGCTTCTTGCTCATCTGTTGATGAGCTTGAATTCAGAGTTGATTCATAGCTGAACTGTGCGTCGGTCATCGTTTCAAAATACGCATCAAGGTCAGCTTCGGCATCTTCAGAAAATTCACTGAAAAATTCTGATCTGGCTTCCGCACTGTTTGTAACAGCAGCGGCAACCTCGGCAGTCGCTGAACCGTCTCCATAGATATCAGCCGCACCGCTTGATGTAATCACTGTCTCAATGTCCGATTTGTGAACGATATCTGTATTTCCTTCAGACTTGATTTGTGTAAAGACTTCTGTCTCAGCAGAGTATTCTGTGTCCAGTGGTTTGATGGTATAAGAGCTACCATTTTCCACCTCTGCAGAGATATAGCCCATCAGTTGTGAACCTTCATTTTCGGCTACAACGACGATCTCCTCCGCTGTGCTGACATCCGCTTCAAGAGTAAATTCTCCTGAGGATTCAACTTCGGTTTCGGTATCTTCCATCATTTCGATAGAACCGGTGGATGAGATTGTGGCCGCTGTAACGACAGCCCCCTCTACATCTTTTGCATTGGAGGTTGAAGCTGATTTAGCAAATTCATCCTGAACCTGGCCGTTTATTGTGGCTTGTGATTCAGGGGTTTCTCCATCATTATCATTGCCTGTGGAGTTATTATCCGAACAGGCTGTAAGATTAAAAAGTGCTAGTAGTGATATTGTTATAAGTAGTAAGTTAAACTTAGAATTCATATAACTTTTTGTTTGATTTCATAGGTCACCCTCTTGAATTGGAATGATTCTATTATGTTTCAATTAAGTCTCAATTAGGACCCTATATGATTGATATTTATAAACTTGCGGAATACTAATATATAGACATATAAGCCGATATTTGGTATGCTCATATCCCACAAACACAAGTTTATCTTTATACATATTTATAAAACTGCCGGAACCAGTATCAGCCGGGCACTCATGCCTTATTGTTCCAATCCTCTTCAAATTTTCGCCCATCGGGTTCTCAAAAGATTTCAAATTAGAACACTGAATCCTATCCCCTATCCGAAGCATATAAGAGCGCAAAAATTGCGCCAGGAGATGGGGCAAAATCAATTCAATTCATATTTTTCGTTTTCTGTAGTTCGAAATCCCTGGGATTGGAATGTCTCTCTCTATAAATACATGCTGGACGATCAAAATCATTTTCAACATGAACGTGTGAAAAATTTTAAGAATTTTGATGAGTATATCCGGGAAAGATGCAAAGGTTCTCATTCACCGCAGAAAGACTTTACCCACTCAAAAAATGGAGAAAAGCTCGTGGATTTTATCGCGCGGTTTGAAAATCTGGACGAAGATTTTAATGAAATTTGTTCAATCATTGGAGTGAAGGCATCATTACCCCATGTCAATAGATCCAAAAGAGCTCATTACAGAGAGTTTTACAGCGATGATACCCGTGAGTTAGTACGTGAATCCTTCAAATCGGATATCGAACTTTTCGAGTATGAATTCTGAGAATTATCGGTTTGATTTCAAAGCCCTACACCCATACTTTTTTCAGATGCAGAACGGAAACTCTATTTTCATCAAAGCCCCTCTGATTTGCCTCGTCCTGTTGCTCTCAACAAATCTTCTGTTTGGACAAACGTACGGGCCTGTTGAGGAACGCTTTTCTACCATTCGTCAGAATTCAAACTCCACTCTCAAGGCCGGCGATCAAAAAATATGGATCGGTCCTGGTCTGAATGCGTTTGATGAAATGACGGGTGAGATTTATGTACCCACGAATGCCGATAGTGTTTTCAACAGCCGCGGACGAGCATTTTCATTAGAAGTCAAAAATGATAGAATTTTGGCGGGTTTGGGATTTACGTCTAACCGAAGTGGTTCATCCGTAAATGCCGCCCAGGGATATTATCAATCTACAGACTCGGGCGAAAACTGGAACTTCATCTCTTTTCCACTTGATGATAAACCGGATGATTCATGTGACGCCGGCTCTATCGGCCCGCCGTGTGACATCGAATTTCAATATGGAGATCAGACCTACATCCGAACCAGAATTACCGTTCCGGAACAATCACCACCCTACGAGGTGGATTTTTACGGCGAAACGCTTTTGTCGGTCAATTGGGCCTCCGGATTGTTACGAAGCCGTGATAATGGCGAAAGCTGGGAACGAATTATTTTACCGCCCTCGAATGTATCAAATCTCAATCCCACGGAATCTTACGGATGGGTTTCGGTCACTCCGGATGATGAAGTTATCAATCGATACGACCCACGGTTTGATAATAACCTGCTTGGGTTTGGGCTTCTTATTGACGATCAGCAACGAGTTTGGGTAGGAACGGCAGCAGGAATCAACATTTCAGAAAATGCCCTAACCGCACCTGTCGACCAGATCGAATGGAGGCATATCTCCTGGAATCCGGAAACCTCCGGCGGACTTTTGTCGAACTGGGTAATTACCATTCGTCAACAACCGAACAGCGATCGAATCTGGATGACAAACTGGATTACCGACTCTCAAAACCGTGATGAATATGGAGTGGTTTACACAGATGATGGAGGCGAAACCTTTCACCAATTTCTGGAAGGCGTTCGTGCAAATGACATCGGTTTTTTCGATAATAATATTTTTGTAGCCGCTGATAACGGACTCTATGTCTCCAATGACGATGGCGAAAATTGGGATCGAATTCCTCAAATATCCAGCCCCAATACATTTATCAAACCCAACGCTCGATATTTTGCATTAGCATCCACTGAAGAGAATCTTTGGGTGGGAACCTCGGATGGAATAGCATCAACCTCAGATAGTGGTGAATCCTGGAAAATTATACGTGTGGATGTTCCTCTATCCGGCCGGAATCAGTATCAACCGGATGCTCCGAATGTGAATACATATGCCTATCCGAATCCATTCTCACCGACCCAACATTCTGTGGTTCGGATCAAATATCAAATAGAAGAACCGGGACCTGCAACTATCCGCATTTTTGATTTTGGGATGAACAGAGTTCGAACAATCGAAGTCCCAAGCGTTGCCTCATCAGGATC
>CAYRDO010000255.1:0-5033 GCA_964422985.1 uncultured Rhodohalobacter sp.
TGTTTACGTCTTACTTTTGGCATAATTCAATTATTTATAAGTCTAAACCTCCTTCGCGAGCACCTTCTGCTGCAGCTTTTACGATACCATGGTATTTATAACCACTTCTGTCGTAAACAGCTTTTGTAATTCCTTTATCCTTCGCAGCGTCAGCCATTGCTATTCCAACAATCTTCGCTGCTTCGACGGATTCTTTATCCTTCAATTCTTTTTGCAAATCTGCAGTTTGGGTTGAAACAGAAACCATTGTTACGGCTTCCCGATCATCAATCAGTTGCAAATATACATGCTTGTTGCTTTTATAAATGCACAGTCTTGGTCGCTCTGCTGTTCCACGAATTGTAGAACGAATTCGTCTCCGAATTTTGCTTCTACGTTCTTGTTTTAAATTATTCTTTCTCATTGTTTCAGATTCTTAAAGTATTATTTAGCTGCAGATTTACCAGCTTTACGCCGTACCCATTCATCAACATATCGTACACCTTTTCCTTTGTAAGGCTCTGGCTTTCTAAGTGATCTTAATTTAGCAGCCACTTGTCCTACCAGTTCTTTGTTGATACCTGAAATATGGATCACCGGGTTTTTTCGGCTTTTCGTATCTACTTCAACCTCAATTCCATCCGGAGGTACAAAATAGATTGGATGTGAGAATCCCAGGTTGAGCTCAAGCACTCCGTTTGTATAAGTAGCACGGTAACCAACCCCAATAATTTCCAATGATTTTTTGTAACCATCGGTAACCCCTTCAACCATATTGTTCAAAAGAGATCTGTAAAGTCCGTGCAGAGACTTATGCTCTTTAGAATCACTAGGACGGGTTAGAACAATTTCATTGTCTTTGGTTTCAACCTTAATATCAGGATGAACTCTTACCGATCCGGTACCTTTTTCGCCTTTTACAGTTACCACATTGTCGGCTCCAATACTGAGCTCAACTTTATCCGTAAATGGGACAGGTCGTTTTCCTATTCTCGACATAATCGTTTAAATCTTTTTTAGTAAACTGAGCAGAGGACTTCTCCACCTACATTTAATTTTCGTGCTTCTTTATCAGTCATAACTCCCCTGGATGTTGAGATAATTACAATTCCCAACCCTCCATAGGTTTTGGGCAGGTTATCACTGTCACTGTATTTTCTGAGACCAGGTTTTGAAATTCGTTTCATTTCACGAATAACCGGCTTCCCGTATGCATCGTATTTCAGAAACAATCTCAGCACTCCCTGCTTGTTGTCTTCAATATCTATGAATCTGCTGATGTAGCCTTTATCAACAAGAATTTTAGACATTGCTCTTTTTACTTTAGAAGCGGGGATATCCACACGGCGGTGGCCTGCCTGCTGAGCATTTCTAATTCGTGTTAAAAAATCTGATATTGTATCGCTATTCATGTTCTTTTATCTCTGTTTTACCAACTTGCTATTCGAACACCGGGAATTTTTCCATTCAGTGCCAGTTCGCGGAATTTGATCCTTGAAATACCAAACTCACCAATGTATCCGCGAGCTCGTCCTGTAAGAGAACATCTGTTTCTCACTCTTGTAGGACTGGCATCTCTCGGTAATTTTTGCAGTGCCTCATAATCGCCAGCTTCTTTCAACTCACGACGTTTTTCGGCATACTTTTCAACTGTTCGTTTTCTTTTTTCGTTACGAGCAATCCAGGATTTCTTAGCCATTGTCTTATTGCTTTTTAGTCAAATTAAAATTACTTCTTAAAAGGCATTCCAAAATGCTTCAGAAGCGCGAATGCTTCTTCATCAGTTTCAGCACTCGTTACAAACGTTATATCCATCCCATGAACTCTGTTGGTATCATCAACATTAATTTCAGGGAAAATAGTGTGCTCTTTAATACCCATTGTGTAGTTGCCGCGCCCGTCGAAACTCTTATTGGGAACTCCTTGGAAGTCTCGGGTTCTAGGCAGAGCCAGGTTAATCAACCGATCCAGAAATTCGTACATCACTTTTTTACGGAGTGTAACTTTACAGCCAATGGGTGTACCTTCACGAAGCTTAAAGTTCGATACAGATTTTTTCGCTTTGGTTTTAACTGGCTGCTGGCCGGTAATTGCACCTACATTCTCAACAATTGTATCTAAATATTTTGCATCGTTGATAGCATCTCCGGCTCCTACATTAATTACAATCTTCTGGAGCTTTGGAATTGCCATAACGTTGTCATATCCAAAGTCTTCCTTCAGCTTTGATACGATCTCTTCCTTATACTGTGTGTAAAGTCTTGCTTCTGCCATTCTGGTTAAACTTATTTGTCAATAATTTCGCCACTGCTCTTGGAATATCGAACCCAACGGCCGCCACCTTCTTCATCAATTCTTTTCCTTCCTACTCGAGTGGGTTCATCCGTTGTGGGGTCAATAACCATCACATTTGATATGTGGATAGAGGATTCTCTTTTGAGACGGCCACCCTGGGGATTTTCCTGGGTTGGCTGCTCGTGGTGTGTTCTCATATTAATCCCTTCAACAAGAACTCGTTCTTTCTGAGGGTTCACCATGAGTACACGGCCTCTTTGTCCCTTATCGTTTCCGGCGATAACTAATACATCATCGCCTTTTTTAACGTGTAATTTCTTTTTGGTGTTATACTTCCTGGGCATAACGGTTCGGTTTAAAGTACTTCCGGAGCCAATGAAACGATACGCATAAAATTTCTTTCCCGAAGTTCTCTGGCTACGGGTCCGAAAATACGTGTTCCAACAGGCTCGTTTTCTTTGTTAATAATTACCGCCGCATTTTCATCGAAGCGAATATAGCTTCCGTCGCGACGTCGAATTTCTTTTTTGGTTCTAACAACAACAGCAGTTACAACTTCTCCTTTTTTAACATTACCGCCAGGTATTGCTGTTTTTACGGAGCATGAAATAAGGTCGCCAATGCGTGCATATCGCTTTCTGGAATCTCCAAGAACTTTAATACAATACACTTTTTTGGCGCCGCTGTTGTCAGCAACATTCAGTAAAGATTGCGTTTGAATCATGATCTACCTTACAAATTGATCGTTATTTTGCTCTTTCCAATACCTCAACCAAACGCCAAGATTTGCGCTTAGAAAGAGGTCGTGTTGACATAATCAGAACTGTATCACCGGGATTGGCATCGTTGTTTTCATCATGTGCCATATATTTAGTTGTTTTGGTGATAAACTTGCCGTAAATAGCGTGCTTCACCTGTCGGTCAACAGCAACGGTAATACTCTTATCCATCCGGTTGCTGACAACTTTGCCGGTTCTTGTTCTTCTTTGAGATCTTTGTTGTGCTTCTGCCATAGTTTATTCAGCACTTAATTTTTCATTAATAATCGTCTTCAATCGGGCAATTTCCCGACGTGTGTTTTTAATTCTTGCAGGATTTTCAACCTGACCGGCAATCGCCTGGTTAAAGTGAAGATCAGACAGTGCTTCTTTTTCGTCTTCCAACCTGGCTTCTAATTCAGTCAGTGATAAATCACGCATTTCGTGTTCTTTCATGATGATCAGTCAATCTTAAATTTCGCTGTCGTAATCCCGACGTTTAATAAATTTCGTTTTAATCGGAAGTTTATGAGATGCTCGTCTCAATGCTTCTTTTGCCAAATCTTCCTTCACACCGGAAATCTCAAAAAGAATTCGTCCGGGTTTTACAACGGCAACAAAATGGTCTAAAGCACCTTTACCTTTACCCATTCGTGTTTCAGCAGGTTTGCTGGTAATAGGACGATCAGGAAAAATTCTGATAAATGTTTTTCCTTCACGTTGCAGCGTTCGTGCAATGGTTACCCTGCAAGCTTCAATTTGCCTGGATGTAATGAACTTTGGCTCCATCGCCTTTAATCCAAAACTTCCAAAAGCCAATGTATGACCTCGTTGCGCATTCCCTTTCAGTTTATCGCGGTGAACGCGGCGTCTGTGAATTTGTTTGGGTTCTAACATTTTATTTTGATTCTATTAGTTACGTGAACGTCTTCTGCTTCTTCGAGACTTTCTGCCTCCGCGGCCACCAGAGCGTCCTCTGCTCTGATCTTGGTCCTGCTTACTTTGAGAACCCGGAGCCAAATCAACATCTCCAATAATTTCTCCTTTAAAAATCCAAACCGTTACGCCGATCGATCCATAAATGGTGTTGGCAGTTACGTTTGAATAATCAATATCTGCACGAAGTGTGTGCAATGGAACGCGACCCTCTTTATACATCTCTGTTCGGGCCATCTCTGCACCGCCCAATCGTCCGGCACATCGAATCTTAATTCCTTTGGCTCCCATTCTCATAGCAGAAGAGATCGCGGTTTTCATCGCTCGTCTGAAAGAAACACGTGCTTCTAACTGCTGAGCGATATTTTGTGCAACCAGACTTGCATCCAGTTCAGGCCGCTTAATTTCACTAACATTAATCTGTACTTCTTTATTAGTGATTTTTTTCAACTCTTCCCGGAGCAATTCAATCTGCTCACCGCCTTTACCGATAATAACACCGGGTCGAGACGTATTGAGGGTCAAAAGAATTCGTTTCGGAGTCCGCTCAATTACAACATTGGAGAGGCCACCGTTTCTAAGTCGAGCATGGAGATATTCTCTTAATTTGGTATCCTCATACAAGATCGATTCTTTGTTCTCTTCGGAATACCAATTGGATTCCCACCCTCGAATAATTCCAAGTCTAAGTCCGATTGGATTGGTTTTTTGTCCCAAATTATCCTCGTTTATTAATCAGTTAAAGTTTCTTCTTGCTTAGCTACTACAACAGTTATGTGGCAGCTTCGCTTATTGATTCTGTTTGCACGTCCCTGCGCCCTGGGTTGAATTCTCTTCAACGTAGTTCCTTCATTTACGTAGATCGTTTTGATGTAAATCTCACTATCATCAAGACGTTCTTCCTGAAACTTGTCCCGAATATTTGCTGCAGCAGATGTTACAACTTTCGATACATCAATTGATGCTGCTTTATTCAGGAATGAAAGTTTTTTCAGTGCCTTGTCTACTCGTTCACCACGAACAAGATCGGCAACAAGCCGTACCTTTCGGGGCGACTTTCGTAAA
>CAYRDO010000256.1:0-962 GCA_964422985.1 uncultured Rhodohalobacter sp.
AAGAATCTAATTTTTGAACGGCGAGTAGGATTTCCTCTTTGAGTTGTATCGCAATCGGGATCGTTTTCAATAACAATATCGTCAGGTGCGACTGTTTCAATAATTTGATTAAAAATCTCTCGCGCACTAGTGCAAAAATGTCTTGCAGCATCCGGATTAAAAGGATTCAGAGCAAATAGTGCTCCCCTCCATCTTTTATCCAAATCAGAAGATATAGAAATTAATTCTTCAAGATTTGAAAGTTCTTTGCTCATATACTATTGTTGATTATAGCCTTTTTAATTTCTCACTTTAGTTTGCGCCATGGTTTCTCTCAGAAGCACATCTCATCCGAAATATTTTTTCATTATCTCATTTTGCATTTTCTGGCTCATCCCATTTTCGCTGATTGCCCAAAATGAAATAAGCCGTGCCAGAATTCCTCTCCAGGGTCTGCAGGAGTTTGGCTTTACAGCCAATATTGAGGGTAGCCGAACCGTCACGGATAGTGATTCATTGACTCCTTCAGTCATTCGCCAGGAAGCCGTCAATCAGATTATTGAGGCTGGCTTGCGCTTTGTCTCTGATGAGGAGGTCCAATCATCTGCCGACATTCCTTTCTTATACATGCACATTAATACTATGCAGTTAGATAACGGGCTGGTTCCCTTTTCCATTCAGCTTCAACTTTTCCAACCGGTAAAGTTGACTCTGAACAGAGATTTGCAGACATCAGCCAGTACCTGGGATTCGGGAATGGTGGGGATCGTTTCTCTCGATCAGCTTCCGGTTATCAACCAGGCAGCGAGTAATCTTATTGCCGAGTTCATTGAAGATTACCGGGCTGCCAATTATAACAATTAAATATTTTGATACATGAACATTGTACAATTCCGGGAGTACTGTCTCTCTTTTAAAAAGGTAACCGAAGAATTCCCATTCGACAATAATACGCTGGTTTTTAAAGTATTGGGAAAAATGTT
>CAYRDO010000256.1:972-4007 GCA_964422985.1 uncultured Rhodohalobacter sp.
ATGAATTTGAAAGGATCAACCTGAAGTGTGACCCTGTAAAGGCGATACAACTTCGGGAAGAATACCCCGGAATTGTGATACCCGGTTATCACATGAATAAAAAACACTGGAATACCGTGATCATGGATAACAATATTCCGGATGATATGATTGAGAGATGGATCACCGATTCCTACAAACTGGTTGTAGCCAAGCTCCCGAAAAAAGATCAGCAAAAGCTGATTTAGCCGGCTTGTTTTTTTACAATTTATATTTTATCCACCTGTCCAAATCCGTATTCTTTTCTTTACGCATTCATTCACTTCCTATTTGAAGAAAATTTATGGGTAAGAAAAAACCGGATGGCAAGCCAAGGGAGAGTAATTTACTCAACAGTGTGTTTGCATCAATTCTGCTTATTGTAGTATTGGTTACCTCATTCTGGGTTGTAGATGATATGGCAAATGGCATCTCGATTTTCCATGTTTTTATCGCCGCCCTTATTACTGCTGCTGCAACGGGTTTTGGTGCTATCCCTTTTTTGTTCGTCAAAACATTCAACAACAAATGGCTGGGAATTGGTAATTCTATCGCCGCCGGATTAATGTTTGGTGCAAGTATTGGTTTGGTGTACGAAGGTGTTCATCTCCAGAATGTAGATTTCAGGATTGTAAAAGTGATTGGTGGTTTGCTGGCAGGAGGTATTCTCGTCTTATTGTCGCATTACTTCCTTGAAAAGACGGATAAGAATTATTCCATCGGACAGGTAACCGGCGCTAACGCCATAAAAATGCTGATGATTGTCGGTATCATGACGGTTCACTCATTTGCCGAAGGAATCGGCGTGGGAGTTTCATTTGGAGACAGTGCATCGTTCGGGTCGTTCATTTCCATAGCCATTGCCATTCATAACATTCCTGAGGGATTGGCTATCAGTCTAGTACTTATTCCCCGTGGTACATCGGTTCGCAATTCTGCACTGTGGAGTATTTTCAGCAGTCTCCCTCAGCCGATCATGGCTGTTCCAGCCTTTCTGTTTGTCCTTACGTTTAAAACCTATCTGCCCATCGGGCTGGGTGTGGCTGCCGGCGCCATGTTCTGGATGGTATTCCGCGAGCTGATCCCTGATGCCCGTGAAGAGTTAAAAACAAAAAGCGTGTACCTGATTACAATCATCACAGCCATCGCCATGATTTTGTTTCAGTTAATGATTGAAACCTGATCAATTACTCTCTTCCTCCGTACCGAGAAGATCTTCTACCTTGTTTTCCAGTTGTTCCAAAAGACCTCTCGAAACAGCTTCCCGGATAGCACGTTCTATTAGCGGATCCATAATTTCGCGGATACTCTGTTTCATCGTGTTGCTGCCTGCTTGCCCGATATTATTTAGTTCAAATTCCTCTATACTTGCTTCTGCCGTTCTCTCCCGGTCAATTGTACTGCTTACTTTAACGGTTCCATTTTCTACAAAAAGATGACTGATTATAAATGATGGGCCTTCAACATCTTCTGCAAGATCCATATTTTGGTTTAGCTTCCTGAGATTCACGCCCAATCCTTTCTGCTCGAAAAATAATTCAGGATTCTGTATACGAACATCCCTGACAATAATTGTATCTGAAAGTATTGTTGCCAGATCTATCTGAATATTTGTTTGATCAATCAGAATAGCCGGTTCATCGCTAAACCCATCCGGATTTTGGATGGTGAGTCCGTGAATGGTTCCCGAGCCGTTAAAAAGTGAAATGTCTACATCCGAAACACTCACTTCGGTTTGGAAAAGTTCGGTTCCGTCATCTTCAATGGAAGATTTTACGATACCATCCAGCATAAAGCTGAGAACAATAAAGCAAATCACCAAGACAGCCAGAAAGCCCCCAAAAACTGCAACTGTTTTTTTCATTTTAGTCTTTTAATTAAGTGGTTGTAAAGGTTAAAGATTTTTGCAGCTATATTGTTCCATTTTGGTTTCTCAAAAACCAATTAATATAGTTTGAAATGGTTCAATATTAAAGGCTTTTTGGTCAATGAATTCAATAAGTTACAACGATAAACTATATGATCTGTAAATTACCAATAAAGGGTAAAAGTTTATATATTTGGAAGCGCTACCAAACTAACTTATAAATAGCGGACTGAGAAAAAATATATGGGGAATTCAATTGCCTTTTCTGAGAAGACAGAATCGGAAGATCAGCATCACCTGTTTGGACAACTCGAAAACATGGACCACGAACAACTTGTGTTCTGCTCCCGGCCCGAAGTTGGTTTGAAGGCAATTATTGCTATTCATGATACATCGTTGGGTCCTGCTTTAGGCGGCACTCGAATGTGGAGTTACAATTCTGAACAGGAGGCCATTAAAGATGTATTACGGTTATCGCGGGGAATGACCTATAAAGCTGCAATTTCCGGTTTAAATTTTGGGGGAGGCAAAGCTGTAATTATTGGTGACTCGAGGACCGATAAGACGGAACCTCTTTTTCGAGCATTTGGCAAGTTTATTGAAGGGTTGGCTGGAAGATATATTACTGCTGAAGATGTTGGAATGACCGAACGCGAGATGAGTTGGATCTACTCCGAAACCAAATATGTAACCGGTTTACCTAAATCACTGGGAGGGAGCGGAGATCCTTCGCCGGTTACTGCCTACGGCGTCTATATGGGTATGAAAGCAGCAGCACAAAAAGTATATGGAAGCGACTCCTTGTCCGGCAAGCGAATTGGAATCCAGGGTGCGGGTTCGGTTGCTACCTATTTAGCCCGTCATTTAAAAAAAGAAAATGTAAAACTGTTTATTACTGATATTTTTGATGACAAAGCCAACCAGCTTGCTGCAGAAACCGGCGCAGAAGTAGTAGCCCCCGACGAAATTTATACACTCGATTTGAACATATTCAGTCCATGTGCACTTGGCGGAGTAGTTAACAACGATACTATAGATCAGTTTTCCTGTGAAATTATAGCGGGTGGTGCAAACAATATTCTGGATGATGAACTGAAACATAGCCAAAAACTTCAGGATCGTGGTATTCTCTATGCCCCGGATTATGTGA
>CAYRDO010000256.1:4017-4985 GCA_964422985.1 uncultured Rhodohalobacter sp.
AATGCAGGGGGAATTATCAATTTATCGAGTGAGATGCACGGCTATAATGAAAAGATGGCAATGGAGAAAACAGCAGAAATTTATGATACGGTATTGAATGTTTTCAAATATGCGGAGAATGAAGGCATAACGCCAGTTGATGCATCAAATCTGCTTGCTGAAAAACGGATTGAAGATGTTGGAAAGGTCAAAACCATTTACTCATCCAAAAGTCAGTTTTCGAACAGAGAGGGAGAGATGTACAGAAGATAAATTTTTTGATTTTACCCATAGCTCACCATACAAGGCAACCCGGTAAAACGGGTTGCTTTTTTTTTGCCTGAAACGATACTTTATCTGGTTTCTATTCTTCATCTAAAATTGAATTCTACACGGTATATTCTGTAAGCTTTTTTTTAAACTCTTGATCCTTGATCCAACAAATTGAATATGAAATTTCTGCTAACCATTCTTGCCTTAATATTTACCTTTCAATCTGCAATCGCACAGATAACTCCGCAGTGGATTCGCTATCAATCTATTTCGCCGGATGGTGAAAAAATCGCCTTCACATATAGGGGAGATCTCTACACAGTTCCCACAAATGGCGGTGAAGCTCAGCAGCTAACGTTCCATGATGCGCACGATTTTATGCCGGTTTGGAGTCAAGATAGCCAACACATTGCTTTTGCCTCCGACCGTTTCGGAAATTTTGATATCTATAAGATGGAGGCGCTCGGCGGACCTGCAACACGACTCACTTTTCACTCTAATGATGAACATCCATATGTATTTTCTCATGACGACGGCTCAGTTCTCTTCGGTACCGTTCGGCAGGACCGCGCCGAACACAGGCAATATCCAACATCAGCACAACCCGAACTATATTCTGTACCTGTGTCTGGAGGACGTGTTGAGCAGGTTCTAACGGTACCGGCTGAATTTGTTCAGATGAGCAGCGACGGTCAGAAACTGGTTTACCACGACAG
>CAYRDO010000257.1:0-4983 GCA_964422985.1 uncultured Rhodohalobacter sp.
GATAACGATAAGATGAAATTTCTAATCTCAATTTTATACATTAAGAGGTAAACCTTACTAAAATTGGCTTCTATGCTCTATTCACGAATTTTATTCTACCTGTCTTTATTAGCTGTTCTTGTATTCATTGCCTCAGGATATGGGTACAATTGGGAAATCTGGTCCCTCGGAATGGCATTTACTCTTTTAACCTATAGTGCTTATGCTTCAATCGGTCTGGCGGTAATCGGGTTGATATCGATTTGGTTTTTAAGAAAACGCCGGGCAAAAGCAATTGTCTTTGCAGTGCTCGCTGTATTGTTCACCGGTTCGATTTCCGTAACAGCACTCTACTGGCAGCAACGGGCTCAATCGGTTCCGCCCATTCACGATATCACAACCGATTTAGATAATCCGCCTGAGTTTTCAGCGATTGTGAGGTTGCGAGCGGAAGCTTCCAATCCTCCGGAATACGCCGGTCCCGAAACAGCAGAGATGCAACGAGAAGCCTATCCCGAAATCAAGCCCGTTATTTTACCTGATAATCTTCAGGATGTGATGGACGCTGCTGTGATGTTAATTACCGAACGTGAATGGAAATTAGTGGCGATCAATCGAAATCAGGGCAGAATTGAAGCGACTGAAAAATTGGCTTGGTTTGGGTTTAAGGATGATGTTGTTCTTCGATTCACAGAAACCATGGAAGGCACTGAAGTAAATATGCGATCAAAATCCAGAATTGGCCGCGGTGATGTGGGTGTGAATGCTGAACGGATCGAAGAGTTTTTAGAGGATTTGGAAGATTATCTTGATTGAAAGAGAAGTCGTTGCTGAACTGTTCGAAAGGTATTATGGTCAGGAATTTTCAGAAAAAGAGATAGACACAATCAAAAAAGGAATTATTGAATTTAAAGAAGACAAACAGATATGAGCATTCCTCGTTTTCATTTGGCTTTTCCGGTAAAAGAACTTGAAAAAACACTCACTTTTTATCGAGATATTCTGGGCTGCAAAACCGGAAGAAGTTCAGATAAATGGATCGATTTTGATTTTTGGGGACACCAGGTGGTGGCGCATGTCAGCCCGGAAGATGCCGGAAAATCAGCATCTAATGAAGTGGATGGCCATGAAGTGCCGGCCAAGCATTTTGGTGTGATTTTAGAATGGGATGAGTTCTTTGAACTCGCTGAACGACTGGAAGAGCACGATCTGGATTTCATCATTGAACCCTATGTTCGGTTCAGGGGAAAGCCGGGAGAACAAGCTACGATGTTTTTCCTCGATCCAAGCGGAAATGCCCTGGAGTTTAAGGCGTTTCGGGACGAGTCTCAGATTTTTGCAAAGTGATTCATTCTGCCACGAAATCACAAAAACATTAAATATTTTGTGATTTGGTGTTTTTGTGGCATTCAAATCTAAGATGAGCTTTCAGTCTCAGAATTTTCAACAAACGGAATGATCGTCTGCCGAAGGAAATCAAAAATGCGATCCTGGTAGCGGCGGGAACCGCTGCTTCGACCCAAATCTGAAGTGATGGAAATTACGGTTTCCAGTTCGGGTAACATCATGATGTATTGCCCACCGTTACCCCAGGCAAAAAAAAGTTGATATCCTCCAACCTTTCGCCGCCACCACATGTAGCCATAGTTGTAAGGATTGTAATTACTCCTCGTATAGACTTGAACTGATTCCATAATCCAATCTTTGGAGACAATCTGCTGACCGTTATACTCACCTACATCCATCATCATCGTACCGATTTTTAACAAATCACGGGGAGAGACAGCAAGATTGTTGCCACCCATGTAGTATCCCTGTGGGTCACGGTCCCAACCGCCGATTTGAATATCCATTGGGCCAAAGAGATACTCATTCGCAAACGCCCGGGTCGACATCCCGGTGGCTTTTGTCAGAATCACAGAAAGTAAATGAGAGGTTCCTGTGCTGTACACCATTTTTCCGCCGGGTTCTTCTTCAAAAGGTTGATCGAGCGCGAACTCGACCCAGTCGTTACTCATTACCCATCGTCCGTAGTTATGAAAACTGGTGGTTTCGAGTCCGCTGCGCATCGTTAACAGATCCTGAATGGTGATAGCAGCTTTGGCCGAATCGGGATGCTGCTCAAAATACTCCGGAAAGTAATCCCCGATAGTTTGATCAACTCCCTCAATGAACCCTTCATCAATTGCAATTCCTATCAATAAAGAGATTATGCTCTTGGATGCCGATTTGATATTCGTCGGATCATTTCCATCGATAGAACCATTGTACGATTCATGAATAATCTCACCATTTTTTTGGATGATGAGACTCTGAACCGTTCCGATATCAAAAATATCATCCAGAGACTGCTGCTGGAAAGCAAACACCTGGGTAAACCAAAGCAGGCAAATGGTAAGCGTAATCGAAAATTTCATGATTCTAAATACGACGCTATCTATTTAAATTCAATCGCTTCACAAGTAACGAAATCAATATTTACAACGTTTAAAAAATCATTAAAAGGGATTTTATAAACACGTTTGAGCGACGCATTCCATGTTGTATATTTGGAGGAAAGGAAATCATGTATGACTGACAGTATTCAACTTTCTATCATCTTAACCACTCACGCCAAGAGCAAACACTTTAGTGCTCTTTTGACCAATATTTTGGCGTTTGAACACGGAAAATTTGAGCTTATTGTAGTTGATGATGCATCGGATTCCGTTACCTCCCAAGCCATTCAAAAAGAGATAGCTGCCAGCGATAATGATCGTGTCTATCTTTTTGAGCACGACGAATCAAAAGGCAGAGGTGCTTGCCTCAACGAAGCCTTGGTTCAGGCATCCGGCACAATGATATGGGCCCCGCTTCGTGCCGATCGGTTAAATGAATCTTTATTGAAGGAAGCTATTCGTCGATTTAAAGCAGATCCGGCCGCTTTTTGGGTACTGGATTATCATCTTCCCGAAGAGCCGGTGGATTGGATACATTCTGCCGAAGAAGGGGATTTGCCGGATGACAGTTGCCTGGTGTGGAACCGAAATGTAATTCATCCCGAACAGCTCTTTTTTAATCCCTTTTTGGATCAACTGCATGGAGCAGAGCTTGCTTTCCGATTGGTTAAAAGTAATGTTTGGTACACCACGGATCCGTTTTTTGTCATTGCGGATGATCAATGTATTTACCCATCACACCTCGATACACAAGAATTTCTATACACGGCCCTTCGCCTGAATGATGACAGCGACGTTCGAAAAGCACTCCTTGATGAATTGCTTGATTCCGAATCGCGGTTCAAAAAACCGACATCAGACGATGAATACCTGATACAGTCCCGTCGATTGCTGCAGCAGGGCGATGCCAAGCGGGCGCTCGAGATGATCGATAAATTTTTGAAGCGAAATCCCGAGCATCATGAAGGGAGCCGAATTAAGATTACGGCGCTCGAAAAACTTCGACGGCATGTGGAAGCGGCCGAGCTCAAACATTCTCTTCAGCGTAAACCAAAAGATCCTGAAGAACAGGCAGAATTGTCGTTGATTCCGGAGGTAGATGAATCAGAGGATAAAGGTGATTCCTCCGGCGCTGAGATTGAACTCTCTGTGGTGATTCCAACAACAGGGCATGGCAAAGAAGCACTGGAGTTGGCCCTTTTGCATCTTGAAAAAGCGGTTGATCCCAATACAACGGAGTTGATTGTAATTGATAATGCAAGCATTGATGATACATTCGATTACCTGGAGCAGCTTCAGCAGGAGGATTTCCTGAATATTAAAGTGATTACAAATTCAGCAAACCAGGGATTTGCGAAATCTGTAAATGTCGGCATCGATTCCGCTAAAGGAGAGCATATCCTGGTGATGCATAACGACGTACAGGTATCAAAAAACAGTGTTGATCTGTTGAAGCGCGGATTTAATAAATCAGACACGATTGCCATCACAGCCCCGGTTCTGAATACCACAAAAATTCAGGCTCAAAGTAAAGAACCCGCAACGGATGAATCGTGGATATCGACTGACAGAGTTGACAGTTGCTGTTTTATGATCAAAAATGATCTGCCGGTTCGGTTCGATGAAGAGTACGAGCTCTGCTATTTTGAGATGGACGATTTTTGCAAACAGGTTGTTGAAAGTGATCGGGAATTAATCGTGGTTCGGGATACGGTGGTTGAGCATCAACGGGGAACCACCATTAAGATGATGGGGCTTGAGTTAAATCCGGAATTGAAATGGATGAATCGAGAGCGGTTTTACAAAAAATGGGGATCCGATCGTCCGGCTGAGCTTCCTGATGAAGGAACTCATCCCGAGCGATTTCAAAAACTCGGCGCTCCCGACAATCCGATGAACCCCAGTCCGGAGTGGGTGGAAGCTGTGCAAAGATACCTGACGAATGAAGTTCGTACCGAAATTCTCAGACAGGAATGGACCGATGATGAATTTTTCACCATTATTTTGACTCTTCTGATTGCCGATGAACGGGAACTTCTCCGAACACTCGAGGAACGAATTGACGAGATGAACCCCGATACGTCGCTTTTGGTTCTGTTTATTCACTATTATTTCAAGAAGAATATTTACTCGCGCTGTAAGCATTACATGAGTCTGGCGGAAAGAAATCACCCCATTTTTGATCTCTATCGATTGAAGATTTTCGTTGCCGATAAAGAGTTCGACAAAGCTATTCCTCTTTTGAACGAGATGCTCGGAGATTTTCCGTCAAGTCCGGAGCTGTTTTTCCTTGCCGGTGAGATGTACGAAAAAAATGATGAACAGGGAGAAGCAAAATCGTTTTACGCGATGGCATCACAACTTGATCCCTATCGATTTCAAAACCAGGATTCTTCGTTTGAGCTGAAATTTTGATTCAAGAAGATCCGCGAAGTTTTCAAAACTTCTCGGATCTGACAGACTCTCATTGTAAATCGGCTCGCTGAGCCGATCTGATTCCCGGCTCAGCGAGCCGGGCTACTTAACCAACCTTTCAACCAACTCGTCCACAAACTCTTCGTGTTCC
>CAYRDO010000258.1:0-4949 GCA_964422985.1 uncultured Rhodohalobacter sp.
TCATTTTGGATACAAACTCATCCACTTCCTGCGGACTTCTCATCTCACGAACTTCCCACAATGCCTGGGCCAATGCACTGGCTCCGCCCCAAACGGTTATCCAAACCGGGCGGTCATCTTCCTTATCTACTACATTGATGATGTGCCGCGAACCTTCTGTACTTTTGCCTTTACCAACTCCTCTCATTCCATAAACAGGCAAATGAGATGTGACCCTTTCCATCAAATATTGTTCTGTCGGAAAACCGGACGCATGCAGTTCCAGATTATCCCGAACTTCACCATAAGCCTCAATAATATCCCGCATCACATCCGCTCGAGTTGTATCCCTCATCCAGTTGGAGGTGGTCGCCACGAACCCTTCGATATCAAATTCATTGGCGTAGGAAAGAAATCGTACGAGGGATTCCTGGTCATCCGGCTCATTGGCTATATCTGAGAGAACCAAGACTCGAGGCTTTTCAACCGGAATTTCCTCGAATTCAAGTTGTGCAAAAACCGGTCTGAGCTGAACAGTTAAAACTAAAATCAGTACGGTAAGTACTTTGACAATCCCAGGTATAAAACTCATTTTATGTTTTGACATCATTGGTTTATCTATTTATTTCTGAAATTCTTTTGAAAATCAGTATTTCCATCAATTATAATTTTCCTCATTCTCAGAGGAACCGGATTTTGGCGAATACATTTTCTAATTGTGCCGGAGCTCCTCAAAGGCATTCATAGTTTCAAAAAACCATGTTTAAACTATGCCCTAATCTCTATTTTCAAAAAAAAACGTTCTGGTTTTTTTTAATTACTGTGACGAACCTAATCAAGATTGAGAAACATATTCAAATACCAACAAATATTTATCGAAACTATCCTACCCAACAAATCTGTTTAAATATTTGGTAGCAAATAATTTGCAAGTAAATTTTTTTAATTAACAGAATATTTTGAGAGAAAATCAGCAGAAGAAATCAAAAAGAAATAATTCTTCAGACTCAGGTCAGGGCGAAGATTCCTCATCAAAAAAAGAGAAACAGAAAAGAAAAAAGCCCAAGCCTTATTCCTCTTGGATGAATATCCTTCTCTGGGTTCTCTTCTTCACGTTTATCGTCACATGGATTCAAAGTCCCGGGGATGGAATATTTTCTCAAACTACTGAGATAACGTATAGTGAATTTCGTCAGCAGGTTGAAGATGGAAATGTATCCGGGATTTCCGTTCAGGGCGAACAAATTCAGGGAGAATTGAAAGAATCAAGAACACTTGAGATTACCGGTGAGGATACCGTACGGTATGAAAGCTTCATGACTTATATTCCCTCTTTCGGGGATGAAGCTCTTTTCCAACTCCTTGAAGACCAAGGGGTAACTGTTTCATCGCAGCCTGAATCTGATTTTAGTTGGTGGACTCTCTTGCTATTCGGACTACCTCTGCTTCTCTTTGTTTACTTTGGTTTTTTATTCTACCAACGATTCAGATCGCAGAGCAGAGGAATTTTCAACATTGGAAAAAGTAAAGCAAAACTTCAGAAACCCGAAAAGCAAGACACTACATTTGATGATGTTGCCGGGCTGGACAATACAAAAAAAGAACTTGAGGAAGTGATCGAGTTCTTGAAAGATCCTGACCGTTTTGAAGATATTGGTGCAAAATTACCCAAAGGATTACTCATGGTCGGGCCTCCCGGCACGGGTAAAACTTTACTGGCAAGGGCTGTGGCCGGAGAAGCTGAAGTTCCTTTTTTCTCCATAAGCGGGTCTGATTTTATGGAGATGTTTGTTGGTGTTGGAGCCAAACGAATTCGGGATATGTTTAAGAAAGCGAAAGATGCTTCACCCAGCATTATCTTTATTGATGAGCTTGATTCAATTGGCCGAAGGCGCGGTGCCGGAGTTGGGGGCGGACACGACGAACGGGAACAGACTTTGAACCAACTTCTTTCGGAACTTGATGGATTTGAGCCGACCGAAAACGTAGTTGTAATGGCAGCAACAAACCGGCCGGACATTCTGGATAAAGCCTTATTGAGACCGGGCCGATTCGACAGGCGAATTACCGTAGATATGCCAACAACTCAGGCAAGAGTAGAAATTCTGAAGATTCATGCTAAAAACAAACCTCTCGCCGATGATGTTGACCTTGAAAAAGTTGCCAAAAGCACTCCCGGGTTTAGCGGCGCAGACCTTGAAAACCTGCTGAATGAAGCTTCCTTGTATGCAGGACGAGACAAACGGAAAGAAGTATCCATGGCAGATATCGATAAAGCCCGCGACAAAGTGATGATGGGGCTTGAACGCGAAGGGGTTCAAATCGATGACGATGAGAAAAAAATGCTGGCGTACCACGAGGCGGGACATGCCCTTGTAGCCGCCATCCTCCCCCACTCCGATCCTATTCACAAAGTATCCATTATCCCCAGGGGGAAAGCGATGGGTGTTACCCAGCAATTTCCTGAAAAAGAAAAATATATTTATCGTCGAGAATATCTTCTCGACCGGCTTGCTGTCGTTATGGGAGGGCGTGCGGCCGAACAATTAATATTTGATACATCTACAAGCGGTGCACAAGACGATCTGAAACGCGTTTCGAAACTATCGAGAAAAATGGTGTTGCAATGGGGAATGAGTGAGCGATTTCAACATATCTCGCTTGGGAGTGAGGAGGAAGAGGTCTTCTTGGGACGCGACATGAGCCAAAAACGTGAATACAGCGACACAACTGCTCGTGAAGTTGACGAAGAGGTCCAGAAAATTACAAAAGAGGCGTTTGACAGAGCTCTTACTACGTTAGATGAAAATAGAAATGTACTGGAACAGGTGGCTGAATTACTGTTGGAGAAAGAAGAAATTCCGGGTGAAGAAGTTGATAGATTGTTGAAAGATTCAAAGTAGTTATGTGTGAAGATAGATGATTGGTGGAGAGACAGAAATCTCTTAAATATCGACCAAATAGACGATAATCAATAATTATCGATTAATAAGTCTATAATTGTGTTTCAATAAACAAAAAAAAGGCTCTGCTGAATTATCAACAGAGCCCCTGAAAAGTTTAAAATATGAAGCTTTTTATGAGCAAGCGGAGTTTACAAAGTCTGTGTAACATCGCCGACCTTCGCTGTCTTCAATCCAGCCGTCATCGGTTTCCTCGTTCCAGTAAACCTCAGTTGTAGACTCACCGTCGTTGAAACTCATATTATTTTCAACACCGTTCTTGGTGTAACTAATTGTGGAGACACCAAATTCACTCGCCATCGCACTTACGTTTAACTCGAAGGCAGTCTCGGAGTCGATTTCCCATGTGTAGGTAAGGGCTGCCGTATTAGGTGCTGCCGGATCGTAGTAATTCCATTCTCCTTCAGTTCCATCGGTTGTTGTAAACCCATCCAGAATTTTGAAATCCTGAACCGTTTCACCGTCACTAAGTTCGCCATCATAAAAAATCTCCCAGTTTACGCCATTATTTGAAGAAGTAGCGTATACCGTTACTGTCAGCTCCTGTCCATCAACCTGGCTTGGCGGAGGTGTAATTTCCCAAACACAGGAACCATCTTGAAACTCCGGAGAAATTCCTGCAAACTGAGCATATACAAGTAGTGCAGAAGCTAAACTAAAAGGACCGGCTCCTCCGGAAAAGAAAGCGCCCCCCGTTGTAGCTACTTGTTGCACCTGGAAGTAATTTGAATATTGCTCGTCTTGAGGATCCGGTTCCGTTTGTTCCGTAAAGTATGATTGATCAATAGTTGCCGGAGCAAATTCGGAAGGTAATGAGATATTGCACTCCTCCTGCTCTGATCCTGTAGAGTTATCATCGCTACAGGCCGTAACTCCTATCACTAACCACAGCGCTAAAAAGGCCGTTACCAAAACATTGTATTTCTGAGTCATCATCGTTTGATATGAATTTAGAGGTTTAGTTTTACGCGTAAATCATTTATTGTGAATCGTCAATTTGTGGGCCATCTCTCGTTTAATAATGCGTAATTCATTTCGAAAAGTGTCAACTTCAATTGAGATCGCTGCTTGAATCATCGTTACATCAAGTTAACTCTAATAATAGTACAATTTTCAATCAGTGTTCCTAAAATTTCTCTCGCTTATCTTTTAATTCTTTGTACAGCATTTCCCGGGCTCGAAATATGTGGGCTTTTACGGTACCAAGCGGCAGATCTAAATGATCCGCAATTTCCTGGTAACTCAATTCCTGGAGATGCCTCATCTCTATCACTTTTCTATACTTTTTAGGAAGGTCGTTTATAGCATTGTGAATAATCTTTTTTCTCTCTTTTCGAATAATATCCCGATCCGTTTCAGCATCATCGCTGATCTGGATCTCCATTTCCCCATCTTTGGTTTTTACAGGATCATTAATGGAAGTGGTTTTTAATTTTTTCTTCCGAAGATAATCAATCGTATGATTTGTGGTGATTCTGTAAAGCCAGGTTGAAAACGCGTAATTTGTATTGTACGAATTCAGGTTGTTAAAGGCTTTCATAAAAGCTTCCTGAACAAGATCTTCTACCTGCTCATGATTCCGCACCATTTTCAGAACATGGAAATAGAGAGGCTTTTGATATTTATCCATTAACTGTTTAAAGGCATCCTGATCGCCTTCAATTGCACGTTTTACAAACTTATCATCTTCTAAACTGCTGGAAGACGCATTTTCTCTGACAGTATTTGTATCTGCAGAATTTTCAGAACCACTCATTTAAAATCAATTTTTTAGTACTGTTTGTACCTGTATTTATTGTAAGTTAACAGAAATAAATAACGAAAGAAGGAAAATCCCTTACACGAACTGCAAAATATCGTAACCTTCAATCTAAACCAAATCCAAGAGTACTATGAAAAATCAGTTTATTATCCTATTTGCAATTTTACTCTCTGTTGGAATTATTACAACATCAACTGCACAGGATTCTGATCAACCTTTGCTACTTGACGCCGGTGTTGCCTATG
>CAYRDO010000259.1:0-4937 GCA_964422985.1 uncultured Rhodohalobacter sp.
TGATGAGTACAAAGGCAAAATTGAAGAAACCGGTGTGGAAATTACAGAACTGGCTTCTCACTTGATTGGCCAGCTCGTTGCTGTACATCCGGCTTACGACACCATGTTTGATGCGTTCGCTCCCGAAGAACTTCACGGTAAACCAAAAGAGCGACAGAAGTGGGCCGTAGAGCAATTAAAATACACGGCTAAAGCCAGTGCAAATCTTGGGCTTGATGCTCATATCACCTTTTCCGGAGCTCTGATGTGGCATACTGTTTATCCGTGGCCACAGCGACCTGCCGGACTCGTAGAAGATGGGTTCGACGCTCTTGCTAAACTGTGGAAGCCAATTTTGGATGAGTTTGACAAAAATGGCGTCGATGTATGCTACGAACTTCATCCGGGCGAAGATCTTCATGATGGAATTACCTATGAGAAGTTTCTTGAAGCCACAGATAACCATGAGAGAGCGAGAATTCTCTATGATCCGAGTCACTTTATTCTCCAACAACTCGACTACCTGGAATTCATCGATATTTACCATGATTATATCGAAGCTTTCCACGTAAAAGATGCTGAGTTCAATCCAACAGGAAGAGCAGGAGTGTATGGCGGATATCAAAGCTGGATCGACCGTCCGGGACGTTTCCGATCCATAGGTGATGGGCAGGTTGATTTCCGAAGTATATTCACCAAACTCTCTCAGTATGATATCGATTGCTGGGCAGTTCTTGAATGGGAATGCTGCATAAAGCATCCTGAACAAGGTGCTCGTGAAGGCGCGAAACTTATTAGCGATTACATTATCCAAGTTACCGAAAAAGCATTTGATGACTTTGCCGGTGGCGGAGGAGATACAGAATTAAACAAAAAAATTCTGGGAATCGACTAATTATAATTGCTCATGAATTGAAAAACCGAAAAAGAATATGTAATTTGTCGTATAAATAATGACAGATTACATATTCCATGAGCGAACAATCCATAAATAATATCCTGAGAGAAGCAGCGGTAGAATATAAAGCAACCTCGTCGATGGGTTTAGTAGAACTTGCTCGCAGAGGTATTTCTAAACGATCTTTACTAAAACTTGCCGAAATAGGGGAGATCTCTTTAAAACAAATTTCTGAGCTATTACCTGTTTCACTTCGCACTCTCCAGCGATACAATGATGCAGATCTTCTACCACCAGAAACATCCGAACATGCGCTTCTCATCGCAGAAGTTTTTGCTCGAGGCACAGAAGTTTTTGATAATCGAGCTCAATTAAGAAAATGGTTACAAACTCCCTGTGTAGGTTTAGCTAATGAAACACCTTTCAGTCTGCTTGATACAAGTTTTGGAGTAAGGTTGGTTACGGAAGAACTTGGCAGGTTAGAGCAAGGCGTATATGCCTGATGGATCTGTTTAGAATATCAAAAAAACGATATATCGAAGATCTGAGTGGAGAAGGTGCCCGGAAGTTTGGCGGTCGATGGAATTTGAAAGGTTCCGCTGTTCTATACACGTCTCAAACTGAATCACTTGCTGCCTTAGAAACTCTTGTTCACACCTCCATGGCAGCCATGCCGAGTGATTTGAATCTCATGATTCTTTCTCTGCCGGAAAACATTGAACCGGATAAAATTGAAATACAACAACTACATTCTGGCTGGAGAAATTATCCTGCTCCAAACCAATGCGCCGAAATTGGAAGTAAATGGGTTGATTCCGATTCAAGCCTGCTTTTGGAAGTTCCATCAGTATTAGTTCAATCAGAAAAAAATATCCTCATTAATCCGAGACATTCAGATATGAAAAAATTAAGAATTAAAGAGATTCGTCCTTTTTCATTTGACATGCGATTATTTCATTCTTGATAGTAACATTGTCTCAGATTTCCCGGATTCTGATGGAATCGTTTCTCAGATATTCTTTACTTTTATCCTAATTGAATAATTCTTGTAATCTGAAAAGCTTAACATTTAACAATCTACTTACTTATGCCAACCGTTGTTGAGAAACTCCACGATTTTGCCAATCTCATAGAGCCCGAAAAGAACCAAATTTTCAATATGTCTCACAAAGAGGCTGAGGAAATTGTAGCCGAGGGTGATCCAGAAGAAGTTCGAAAAATTGATGGGAGTTTTGCGATTGTTACTAAACGTGGTCAGCAGGTTCGTATGGCTCGCTCGATTGGCCGGCCGATGCGCTATTTTATGGCCAAGCAAGTGGACGGTCCGCTACTCGTTGTGGCTGAAAGAATTGATGATATCTATAACTATTTAAAAGAATTAGATCTGCATCATCAATTTCGCCCGGATTATACGCGAATGGTACCGGCTCATTATGTCACGAAGTTGGATGTAATTGGCTGCCCGGACCCAAATCCCGATTACAAACGATATTTCACGCCGAAACGAAACCAGCTGAATGCAGATCTGGATCAGATCGGGGAGGCTTATGTTGGCGCGATGGCAAATGAGATGACAAAATGGCTCGATTCCATCCCGAAAGATGAACCCATCGGCGTACTATTTTCGGGCGGAATTGACAGTGGCTCGGTATTTCTCACACTATATGATCTGTTGTTGAAAAGGGGAGAGTCGCCTTCCAGGTTAAAGGCGTTTACATTATCTGTTAATAAAGGACCGGATGCTTCTCAGGCGTATGAATTTCTGGATTCTCTGGATTTGAGTATGTTTTTGGAAGTGATTGAGGGAAAACTTTCTGATCTGGATTATAAAGAAACAATCCGAACGATTGAGGATTACAAGCAGCGAGATGTAGAAGCCGCTACAACTGCATTGGCGCTTTGCAAATTGATCAGAAAAAAATATCCAAACTGGAAATATTTGGTCGATGGTGATGGCGGTGATGAAAACCTAAAATCATATCCAATTGAGGAAAATCCCGAACTGACGATCCGCAGTGTACTCAACAATCCACTGCTCTACCATGAAGGGTGGGGCGTCGACAAAATCAAACACTCGTTGACTTATAGTGGTGGACAAAGTCGCGGAGCTGTGCGAACCTATGCGACAGCTTCTAAATATGGTTTTGAAGGATTCAGCCCGTACTCACTTCCAAATGTGATTGAAGTCTCCGAAGGAATTCCATTTATACAATTGACCGATTGGAATCATGAAGAACTCTATGCATTGAAAGGGGAGATTGTTCAGCGTGGAGTGAAGGCAGTCACAGGATTAGATATGCCTGTGTTTCCGAAACGAAGAATGCAACATGGATCCGTTCAGATGGATGATTTCCAGAAGATTTTCCCGGATAATGAGATGGTGTATCGGGATTATTTTAGGACACTTTATAAATAAATAGTTTCATTCATCTGATGAGTGGATGAACTAGTTTAACATCAGTTCGATATAGGAATTAACAAATGTAAATAGGTTGTACAAGTTGATCCCTCTTTGAGGAGGGTGCCTGAATTCCGTTTTTTGCGGAATTTGGGCGGGAGGGTGTTTAGTGATATACATAATACACCTCTTAGATCGACTTCAGGTACAACTGAAGTCAATTATCTCTCTTCAAGGGGAGAGAGGTCTGCGAACACTTTTTTTATCTCGAACTCACGTTAGTTTAATATTTTGATGTTGATAGTCTCACCCGATGAATTCCTAGTGCTTCAAGGCGTCCACCGGATACCGGTAAAAATCCCGAACTGATCTCCAAAAAGTCGTCCGCTATCGAGGGTAGCCTCTATACGGAATCGAATATTCTGATCAGGAATGATAGGTACTGGAAACTCAGTTCCCGCCAAGAAAGACCATTGAGTTATTGGAGTTCCCGGATCAATTGTGATTTCATCATCGCATTCTATCCCAAAAAGTTCGCCCTCACCAATATCCGGATTCCGGTTATCACATCGCTTTCCAAAGTTTTTACTATAGGTGATTTTCCCAAAGAAATTCACTTGATCAAAACTTGATTCAACTCCTGCGTGATGTGCAACGATTCTGTTGTTCAAAATCCCAAGAGCACCCTCATCTACTTTAAAGAGTGGATTTCCGATAGTTCGATATTGGTATGCCCATCCGGATTTATAAATCTCGTGATTATAATAGTTCTGATTTCCGCGGTATAGATCAATATCAGGATCGGCATTGGGGTCTAATCTCCTTGGTCCACCTTGATTTTTGGTATAGAGATATTCATACACGAATTTATCTATTGGAAGGTCTGAACTCTCAGAAAAATCAACCAGGATTCCGGCGAGGATATCGCTCATATTTTTTAGTTTCAGATCGTATTTGGTCTCGATGGGTGATTGCAGATAAATAGACAAATCAGCCTTTTCAAGTTCAATTTCTGATCCAAATGCCCAAGTCCCCAATTGATTTCCTGAGACATAAGCCTGATCAATCCCGGGTGAGGATTCATCACCGCTTTGTGCAAAGAAGATATCAATGAAATCTGAGAAGCCATTTGGAATATTACCAACACTCGGGTCCGGACTACTGCCGCCCCATTGAACATAGTGAACCAATCCACCGTACACGTTTAAAACCCGATCTCCTCCAAATTTCAAGTAGCCGGCTTTTTCATGTAAAAGTACATCATTGGCATATCTTTCACTGCCTAACCAACCGTGAGTGATATATCCATAGATTTCAACAAAATCATTTGTGAACGGCACGGAGATCCAATCCTCCAGGCCAAATCTAATTTTTGGGATGGGAGATGCATTTGTACTCACCCCCAGTGATCCCATACCAAGTTCATTATCATAAAAAAGTGGAGATGGATCGATAAAACGCCCTCCGGCAAGTTCAAGGCCGTCATCCGTGACGCGGGCCACAGCGGTGACGCTAATAGCGAATTCGTCGTGCTGGCCGCATTCGGGACAGCGCATACCGGCAAGGCAGTTGGTGTTTTCGGCAGTCATGAGGCGCTTCCTTCATATTTTTCCGCTTCGTAATGCATCAGGGCGCGCTCGAGGATGGCGCCGTGATCGAAGC
>CAYRDO010000260.1:0-4862 GCA_964422985.1 uncultured Rhodohalobacter sp.
CGACCAGGCCGTAGAAGGCATTATCAATGCGATTTTCTTTAATCAGGGACATGTTTGTTGTGCGGGGTCTCGTCTCCTTGTTCAGGAAGGAATTTCAGAGCGATTGATTCAGAAATTGAAAGACCGAATGGAGACACTTATTATTGGCGATCCACTCGATAAGAATACAGACGTCGGCGCAATCAACTCCAAAGCTCAGTTCGATAAAATTAACGAGTATCTGGAAATCGGTGTGAATGAAGGCGCCGAAATCTATCAAAGTAAATGTGAAATTCCAGATAATGGATATTTTTGCCGCCCGACCATTTTTACAGGAGTCGGACAAAGTAACCGAATTGTACAGGAAGAAATATTTGGCCCCGTTCTGACCATTCAAACCTTCAGAACACCAGAAGAAGCGATTGAGAAAGCCAACAACACGCCATATGGTTTGGCAAGTGGGATTTGGACGGATAAGGGATCAAAAATCTTCAAAGTTGGGCAAAGTGTCCGATCAGGTGTGATGTGGTCCAACACCTACAACAAATTCGATCCCACCTCCCCTTTCGGCGGCTACAAAGAAAGCGGAATCGGCCGTGAAGGTGGACTTCAGGGATTGTATCCGTATGTAAAGTTGAAATAGAATAATCACTCAAAAATTCTCACTCAAGGATTAATGCCACGAAGACACTAAACTTTTGTGATTCTGTGTTTTAGTGGCTCCAAAAAATGTTTACTTATAACTGTTAATTGATCACTGAAAGGATGTCTGACAGACTAGAAGTATTAAAAACATATAAAACATACGTCGGCGGAAAGTTTCCGCGAAGCGAGTCCGACCGAACGTATCGGGTAGAAAATTCAAAAGGAAAACACATTGCGAATGCTTGCCGCTGTACCCGTAAAGATGTTCGGGATGCAGTTGTTGCAGCTCGTTCAGCATTTGACGGTTGGAGTGGTCGATCAGCTTATAACCGTGGACAAATTCTCTATCGAATTGCCGAAATGCTTGAGGGCAGAAAAGAACAATTTGTTCAGGAACTGGAGCTTCTCGGAGCAAAGAAAAAGCATGCACAAAAAGAGGTCGAACAATCTATCGACCGATTGATTTATTACGCCGGATGGACGGATAAAATCAGCCAGGTGTTTGGAACGGTGAATCCGGTAGCGAGTTCGCATTTTAACTTTAGCATGCCGGAACCCACAGGAGTGGTTGGAATTATTGGCCCCGATGAATCTCCCCTTCTCTCAATTGTATCGTTGATTGCTCCGGTAATTGCCAGTGGAAATACGTGTATCATTTTGGCATCCACAGAAAATCCTCTCTCATCTGTTAGCTTTGGAGAAGTTCTTCATGCATCGGATGTTCCCGGAGGAGTCGTAAATATACTTACAGGCTACAGAGATGAAATGGTTGAACATTTAACGACTCACATGGATGTCAATGCCATATTCAATGCCATCGACAACCCGGAGATTAGGAAACAATTGGATGAAAATGCGTCTATCAGTGTGAAGAGAGTGAAACATTACGCTCAATCAGACTGGAGTGATGAGGGCCATGAAAATCCATATCTTATATTAGAATTTATGGAGACGAAAACCACTTGGCATCCCGTTGGAGCATAAATGATATATCAATCCATGAAGAAATTTTATCCCTTTGTAGCTTTTTTGATGATCCTCCTTGTCAGTTGCAGCACCACTGAAAAGGCAACCACCGATGAATCAGATTCTGAAGATTCTTCAGAATCAACAACGGAAACAAATCAACCTATCTTTAATCTTGATCCAGATATGATTGATGAGTACCTGGCTGAAAATATGGATGAAACCGACCGATTGTTATTTGAAAATCGAAGCAGTTTGTCCGATCAGTTTGCAAGTATTGAACAGGATATGCCTGAAGCGTATACAAAAGAATTTATCGTAACGGATCAGATGGTTGATCAATATGCCGGATTTCGGGTTCAGCTATTATCCACAAGAAGTGTCGTGGAAGCCGATTCTACCAAAGACAATTTTCGTGCATGGGCTGATGAGAACATCAAAGGATATTCGCCCGAAGCTTATGTTACTTTTCGTCAGCCCTATTATAAAGTTCGTGTTGGTGATTTTCGAAATCAGCAGAAAGCCAATTTTTTTTCACGAATGTTAAAAGAAGAGTATCCAGCCGCATGGGTCGTTCACGACCGAATCGAACCGGATTTTTTACCGGCCGATACGACTCAAATTGAATTTGTGGATCCTTAAAGACGAGTTGAAAATCCGCGAAGTTTCTCGTTGTAAAGTTTTCAATTCTACTAAACGAAGCATCACTGTTAAATTGAAAACTTCGCGGATTTAGTTGGAGCTCTTACACATTAAACCGAAAAAGCATTACATCGCCGTCTTTCACTACATATTCTTTTCCTTCCTGACGCATCTTTCCGGCATCTCTTGCGGCCTTTTCTGATCCAAGTGAAACATAATCTTCATAGGCGATGGTCTCTGCACGGATGAATCCCTTTTCAAAGTCGGTATGAATCACTCCTGCTGCCTGAGGGGCTTTGGTCCCTTTTTTGATGGTCCAGGCTCTCGCTTCTTTTGGTCCGGCAGTGAAGTAGGTGATCAATCCAAGATTTTCATACGCGGAACGAATCAATCTGTCTAACCCGGATCGATCAAGTCCCATCTCTTCGAGGAACATCTCCTTCTCATCCGGCTCGAGTTCGGCAATTTCAGCTTCAATTTTTGCACAGAACATCACAACTGTATCGTCAAACTCACTGGCAATCTCCTTCACTGTTTCCACCCAGTCATTACCGTCATTTACATCCTCCTCAGAGACATTACAAGCATAGAGAACAGGTTTTTCAGTTAACAAATAAAGGTCTTTATATGCTTCTCTGTCCTCTTCGTCCGCGTCAAACGTTCTTGCGGTTTGCCCGTTTCCTAAATGTTCAGCAAGATTTTCCGCTACTTCTAATTGGGCGATGATCTTCTTGTCACCACTTTTTGAATCTTTCTTCAGCTTCTCAACCCGCTTTTCAACAGATTCCAAATCCTTCAAGATCAGCTCATCTTCGATAATTCGAATATCCCGTTCCGGGTCAACCGATCCCTCCACATGGATGATATCCTCGTCATCAAAACATCGAACCACGTGTACAATCAAATCCACTTCGCGGATGTGAGAGAGAAACGCATTCCCCTTCCCTTTTCCTTCGGAGGCTCCTTTCACCAATCCGGCGATATCTACAAACTCAATCGTTGCTGGAATGGTCTGCTTAGGCTCAACGATCTCACTCAGTTTATCCAATCGTACATCCGGTACGTGAACCAGGCCAACATTCGGATCAATGGTACAAAATGGAAAATTAGCTGATTCGGCTCCTGCATTACTCAATGCATTAAATAGTGTGGACTTTCCAACATTTGGTAATCCAACAATTCCACATTTCAAATTCATAATTTCTAACTAACTAAAGCTTAATTTTTAATTTCATAGTAGTCATTCTGACCATGACTCTGAATCTCAGGATGAGAATTACGTTTGAGGATTCTGATCCTAAAATGGCAATGCAGAATGATTTTTTATGGATTAATAATCAATCCAACGATTTTTGTTGAACAAATTCTTTTCCAGGTAAAACCACGGCCGTCAGTTTTCCATATCCGAGTTCACTGTAAACACAGCCGGTATCAATCCCAATCATTTTATTTTTTTGGATGGGATACGGCCGAGGAGTATGGCCAAAAATCACTGTCTTTTCCCACGGTACTTCAAACGCATTTAAGTGGTCGCGTCCCCAGAGAAAATAGTGATTCGATTTAGGATCATTTTTACTCTCCTCCAGTGTTTGATGAGGAGGAGCTCCTGCATGAGCGAAAAAGTAGTCATCGGATTCGTAGTAATGCCGGGTATTCTCATAGAATTCCAGGTGTTTCTCCGGTATATCAGAAATTTTCTTGGGATTATTGTAGGACTGTAATGTAGACTCACCGCCGTTGTACATCCAAAGTTCAGAATCTCCGGAATGGAGCGCATTTAGCAACATCTCTTCGTGATTACCACGCAAAAATATACATTCACGGTCGTACTGTACATCCAGCAAAAAATCCACAACTCCTTTAGAATCAGGCCCCCGGTCAATGTAATCGCCGATGAATATGTGTAACGCGTCTTTATGGGGCTTTAGATTATTCCACAGGGTTTTCAGCGATCGAACACAGCCGTGGATATCTCCAATAGCTACAATCTTTTGATTCATTAATGATTCGACTCTTCGATTAGTCCTCTGCCTTTTTTCTTAATTTTGTTCTCCTTCTTTAAATGCGTAAGAGCGGCATCTAATATACCATTTACAAAATTACCGCTTTTTCGTGTGGAGTATCTTTTTGCCAATTCAATTGCTTCGTTGATGGAAACTTTCGTAGGGATCTCTTCAAACAAAAGAAGTTCTGAAATGGCCATTCGTAAAATCAGTTTATCGATAATTGCCAAACGGTGAACTTCCCAATTTTTGATATGGTCATCAATAATCTCGTCATGTTCTTCTGCATGGTCAACCGTGACCAGGAATAATTTTTCCGCGAATTTAAACGAATCATGATCGTTCTTGAGAGAGGGTTTAATAATTGTTTTAGTAGCATCCTGTGTGGAGTTGTTACCTACTTCCACGGCGTATAATGACTTTAGTGCTGCTTCTCTGGCTGCTCTTCTATTCTGCATATATTTTCAAATTTTTCAAAGAACAGTAAAAATACAAAGCATTATCATCAGCCGAAAGAATCAGTTAGTATTTATAATGCAATTCAAACCTAACCATTGGTATATTTAGATTCTTTGGGTTTCATAGATCAGTTGGTTAGAGCGTTGCATTGACATTGAAGAGGTCGGC
>CAYRDO010000261.1:0-4854 GCA_964422985.1 uncultured Rhodohalobacter sp.
TTGGCCGAGTTCAGATTGAAGTTTGTCCCGCAGATCAGCCGGATAGGTTAGGATGTCTGGAATCTTCACGCCGTCGGCCCGGTAAATCGGTCGAGGTGTGACCAAATAATCCACGGATGAATTCATGTTATACCACCAAAACAAGTTGGCACAGGTGAAATCAGGATTTTCCTCTTTGGCTTTCTCCCAAATTTTTTGAGACTGAATCAGCTTGTTTGATTGCCGCCAAAACTTGATTTCATCCATCTCGCGAAAGTACCAGCCGTTACCGACGATTCCGTGATCCTTAGGCATTTTGCCAGTCAGGTAAGTCGCTTGAACCGAACAGGTTACGGCCGGTAACATAGAATTAACGGAGGTCATTTTCCCCTTCGAAAACCATTCAGATAAGAACGGGGTGTGCTCTCCAATGAGATCAGGAGTTAAACCAACGACATTTAAAACAGCTGTGTTTTTCACGGTCTTTTTAGCTTTAAATATAATTTAAAGATGGCGTCCCGAATCATCGGGATGACTAAAGTCACACGCTAAAGCACAAGCGAGATACTTGCGCTATCTCGTATTGAATTCTCCCTTTCAGGAGAGACAGAATTTCCCAAATGTTCTTGAGAAATACAGAGGGGTGTTTGGGCAAAGACGACACTCGTTTTACACCCCACGCCTTCGTTTCACTCAGGCATTCCCTCAAGGGGAGATGTTACTGAATCGCATCCAATACCCATCGAAATTCACGTTCAATGGAATCGGTGACGTTCGTTTTCAAATCATCCGGTAGGACATCCCAGGTATAGGTTTCAATTTCAAAATGATTGCAGTGATCACCATCTAAAATAATTCGAAGACTTTCCATCATCTCATCCTGGGTAGAGTAGAGGTCTTCATACTTCTTCAAAAATATCGGTACGTGAAAGTGAATCCTCCACTCTTTGGTATGCTCATTCTGGATGGACGGTAAAGCTTCCGGCAGATCGCGAAATTGCACCAAACCTCCTCCTTCTGTCTTAATAATCACCTGATGAAGATATGTCGGCTCATCGAATTGACTCAGATAATCTGCTATCTCTGAACGATTCGATTTAGATTCATCCAGTTTAACTTTCAATGCCGCGCTAATCTGAGTTTTCCCGATTCGAATTCCTTCATCAACAAAAGATTGAATGGCCTCAGCCGGATCTTCATATTCAAGTGCAAAGTGGCACGTATCATAACAAACGCCAATGTGTCTTCGCAAAATTTCTTCGGCTTTATCACCTGAAATTTGATGTTCATTCATCAAAAATTCAGAGCCTGTACTCAACAAAAAATCATTATAAAACCCGATCATCTCCTCGCTGTTTTCGATGAGGCAATCAGGTTCGGGTTCGATATCGATATGAATATCTTTGGCGGAGGACTCAAAAATGTCAGCCATTTGCCAGGCCAGTTGCGCTAAATGGATCGATCCGATTTTTTTGATTTTTGTAAATTTTTCGGCCGATTGCCCCCAATATTTATAGGAGATGGGAGAGGTAGAGATACTTCCTTCTGCGCCATCGGGTAACAGTTCAGTGAGAATATCAATCAGAGTGGAGGTGTATTCAACCCGCTCTTTTGTACTCCAATCCGGTTTGTACACATCGTCTTTTACTTTTTCTCCATGAAAACTTCCATACGGAAACCCGTTCAACGTAAAAACATAGAGAGCTTCCTTATCAAGCCAGTTTTTAAATTCTTGGAGATGATCGCCATCAAGTAATTCCTTTGCTGCCTTAGCTGATAATCGTAATCCAATGCCAAAGGGTTTTTCAGGAGATAGTCTTCGCTTCAGCTCAGGCAGATGAGATTTTAGTTGTGCAAAAACACGCTGCCAATCTTCGCCGGGGTGAATGTTAGAGCAATAGCTTAGATGTTTTTCAGTCTGATGGGATAATTGCATATAGCACTTTAGGTTTATGAATCAATCAAAGTAGACATTTATTGGTATTGAGTGGCGCCCTCAAACACACCTCTGATGATCGCGCTGAACGCTTGATCATCTGTCTCCTCTCAAGAGGAGAGGTTTTAAGTGGCGTTCAGTAGTTCGTTCTTTGCGGATTCAAATTTAGCGAGTTTTTCGATCGCTTCTCGGTAAACATCAAAATCGACTTTGTGGACTTCAATACCTTTTCCAATTCCTTCAAGCAGCATAATGGTCAGTTCTCCGCCCAGGTGTTCGCGAAATTCGGTGAGTCCGTGGAGCAGTGAGTCCGATTCATTGGGTTGATCCAGTTTTGATCTCAATTCAGGCACAAAGAGTTTAAATCCACAATTTTCGATAGTGTTCAAAATCTTATTGCAAGTGTCATCATCAATTAACCCCTGGAGATTTGAATAGATCACATCAAGGGCAATTCCGATGGCGACTGCTTCACCATGCTTCAATTCAAAACCAGTGAGTTGCTCCAATTTATGAGCAGACCAATGACCAAAATCAAGTGGACGTGAAGAACCCATCTCAAACGGATCACCGCTTGTTGCAATGTGATCGAGGTGTAACTCTGCACAGCGATAGATCAATTTTTGCATCGAGGCCATGTCTCGATTTTGAAGAGCATCAGCATGCGTTGAAAGGAATTCAAAAAAGGGGCTGTCTTTCAAGAGTGCCACTTTAATTGCTTCGGAGATTCCGGAAATCCAATCTCGCTGATCAAGTGTCGTTAGAAATGAGGTGTCATTAATCACAGCAAAAGGAGGGACAAACGTGCCCAGGAAGTTCTTTTTCCCAAAACCATTGATCCCATTTTTTACGCCAAGAGACGCATCGTTTTGAGCCAAAACGGTTGTCGGAATCCGAATGGTTCGAATCCCGCGATGCGCAATGGCTGCTGCATATCCCGCCGTATCGATTACAGCTCCGCCGCCAATGGCCATCACATAGGAGTGACGATCAATTCCGGCTTTGTGAATGGCTTCTAAAATGGAATCAATATGAGTCGAATCATTTTTCGCTGCCTCACCACCGGGTATATAGATTGGGGGTTCAACCGGATCAAAAAGGTTCTCGTGATGTTCGGCATATTTACAAATCCGATTAAATAATCCGGGATGATGCTGAGCCATCTCTTTATCAAATACACACAATACTTTCTTAGAATGATTGTGCGATTGCTGTTTGAACAGGTTTTTCAAACAGTCGTTTTCAACATCAAACATGTTCTCTGTAAAAAATGTCTTGTACTGAAATGGGACAGAGAACTTCTGGTTAATTTCTTGCATTATCGATTCTTTAAACTCCGTTACTTAACTACGCTGTATATAGATGATTCTTAACTTATGTGCTGTTAAAAAATAATAAGAAGAATTGTCTGTTGTTAGTGGTTTGTTTTCAGTTATTACAATCTTCAATTTTTCATTCTTTTAAAATCAGCTTAGCTTACTATCCTTTATTTTAACAGTAAAGAAGTAACAATATTTTAGAAATTTATGACAGGCTTTAATCGGCAGACCAATTACGATTATAAAAAGATGAGAGCCAAACTTTTAGAATGGCTTGAAGAGAAAGTAGATACTGAAGCTGTTGAGTGGTTAAAATCGACGGGAGAGAAATTGGCTGATGCCCCCGAAGATTGGTTGTTATACACCTCTTTCAGTGCTGTTCCAAGGCACACAGGTAAAGAAGAATTATCTTTTTCTGATGATGAATTGGCCGAAGCAGAATCGATCCGACAGAATTGGACGCCCACCGGTTGGACAGCCGGTCAGCTCGGAAGGGTTAATTTGCTGCTGAACTTTGCTGATGCCGGAGAGGAAGAATTCCTCGATAAAATTGAAAAGATTTTCCTCACCAGTGATATGAGTGAAGCAGTGGCTTTATATAAAGGAATTCCGCTGTATCCATATCAGGAAAAATTCAAGAAACGTGCGGCTGAAGGAGTCCGGAGTAACATGACAAACGTCTTTAATGCAGTGGCTCATCACAATCCATTTCCGGCTGAATTTATGGATGAAGCGGCCTATAATCAGATTGTTTTAAAAGCGCTGTTCGTAGAAAGTTCGCTTTACAAAATTATCGGATTAGATGAACGAGCCAATGAAACGTTGGCAAAAATGCTGGTTGAATACGCTCATGAAAGATGGTCAGCCGGTCGTGAAGTTTCGCCAGAGTTATGGCGACCTGTAGGGCCTTTTCTTGATGATGAGTATGCCGATGACATTCAAAAAGTATTGGATCATCCCGATAAAATTCATAAACAAGCCGCAGTTTTAGCATTGATGAGTAGTGATTATTCCGGCAAAGAAGCTCTGCTGAAGGATCATCAAAACTTGGTGAATGATATTAATGACCAGAATATCGGCTGGGATGATATTGGACAAAAAGTTGAAGAAGACTGAACTGAAAAAAGATAACTACTTAACAAATTTTATTAATCTTATTAAATAAGGAGCAACAAATTCCATGAGTGAGATGATGTTTATCGATCCGCATGTTCATATGATTTCAAGAACCACCGATGATTACCAAGCCATGAGAAGGGCAGGAGTGAAAGCCGTGATTGAGCCTGCATTTTGGGTTGGCCAGCCACGAACAAATGCCGGTACTATGCTCGATTATTTTAGCTGGATTGTAGGTTGGGAGAGGTTCAGGGCATCACAGTTTGGCATTCAACACTATTGCACTATTGGTTTGAATGCGAAGGAAGCAAATAATGAAGCACTTGCTGAAGAGGCCATGGATTTGATTCCTCGATACGCCGGGAAAGAAAGTGTCGTGGCCATTGGTGAGATCGGGTATGATGATATGACAAAGTTGGAGGAAAAATATTTCATCGAGCAGGTTCAGCTCGCCAAGAAAATGGATATGCTTGTTCTGGTTCACACACCTCACAGAAATAAAAA
>CAYRDO010000262.1:0-4852 GCA_964422985.1 uncultured Rhodohalobacter sp.
TGTAAGTGGGTCCCTCATCAACCTTGAACCGCTTCAGAATTTTCCTGTTCAAAGCATTCCTGGCTACAATCCCCAACACGATGAACACAGTGATTAAAATTACGAAAATAAGAATAGACATCACCGTAACCGGAGTCTCCTTGATTTGGAAAAGAGTCAGGTTTAGGATGTCATTCAGGTAGTTGAAAATTTCGTTCCACGTCATAAATCAACTGTAATTATTTTTAAAAACTGAAATGATCGAGAAATTTTTATGCTTATGGTAAGAAACTACAAATCACGGTATAGAAAAAGTTTCTTTGATCAATTTATTATAGGACTACTTGAAATCAACTCTGAGTGTCGATAAACTCGGGGGATTTAAGGGAGATCGTAAAAGTTTGAATGTAAATGAAATAATTTGAAAATATATGATTGATTCAATTGGTGATGCCCTTCTTTTTGAGTATGAACGTTTGATTGCTTTTTTGCCTCGTTTTCTAATGGCTATCATTGTTGTTTTTATTATCTATACCATTGGCAAATGGCTTGCAAGAGGAATGGTTCAGTTTCTGAAGAGAAGTTCTATCCCCGCAACCTATCACGAATATTTTGGAAAACTGATTAGGATTATCGGGGCTTTTGTGGCTTTTGTCGTATTCCTGAATCTGATTGGCTATCAAACACTTGCAGCGAGTCTGTTGGCGGGTGGTGGTCTGACAGCCGTGATGCTTGGTTTTGCATTTAAAGACATCGGAGAAAATTTTCTGGCGGGATTTTTCCTGGCATTCAGCCGCCCTTTTACCACAGACGATGTGATTGAAACCGACGGTATTCTCGGTCAGGTAAAAAGCATTCAGCTACGCCATACGCATATTCGTACTGGCGATGGTTGTGATGTTTTTGTGCCCAGCGCCCAACTCTTTACAAAACCCCTTCATAATTATACATTAGATGGGTTACGCCGGGGGAGTTTTACCGTTGGGATTGATTATGGAGATGACGCTGAACGAGCGGCCGAGCTACTTCTGGAAACGACGAAAGCTACAAATGGAGTGTTGGATTCCCCTCAAGCATCCGTTCAAATAAAAGGATTTAATCCCAATTTCGTGGAACTGCAGGTATTCTTTTGGATTCGTGCAAAAAATCAGGAAGCGAGTCTTTCAGTGGTACGAACGCGTGCAATGAATAATTGCAGGAAAGTGTTGATGAGGCAAAACTTTACGGTGAGTTCTAACGTCACTACAGCACTTGATATGAATCCTGTTGAAGTAATATTACGTAATCAGGATGGCGCTTAAATATTTTACATTCAAAATAAAACTGAGGTCTTTTTGAAAATCATTTACAGAAATATGAAAAACGTTTCGATTGTTCTTTATTTACTTTTATTAACATTTACTTTCAATTGGGCTGATGTTCAGGCACAGGTCGATGCCCGAATGTTACGCCAGCCGGATGTTTCCGATTCGCACATTGCTTTTTCTTATGCGGATGACATCTGGATCGTATCGAAAGAGGGGGGAGTGGCGAATCGATTGACATCAGCGCAGGGAGCCGAATCATTTCCACGATTTTCTCCCGATGGTTCGATGATTGCCTTTAACGCCAATTATGATGGAAATACAGATATCTATGTTGTTCCGACCACCGGCGGAATCCCCAAAAGAATTACACATCACCCGATGGAAGAGCGGGTTTTGGATTGGTATCCGGATGGAGAATCCGTTCTGTTTGCTTCAATGAGAGAAAGTGGTCGGCAAAGGTTCAGTCAATTTTATAAAGTATCAGCGGGAGGAGGGATGGCTGAAAAACTTCCGGTACCATATGGAGAATTTGGCGCCATTTCTCCGGATGGAAATACCATCGCATATACACCGATCAGCAGGTCCGCCCGAACTTGGAAACGATATCGTGGAGGTATGGCACCGGATATTTGGTTGTTTGATTTGGAATCATACGAATCAGAAAAAATAACCGACAATCCGGCGAATGATGAGCTTCCAATGTGGAGTGATCAGACCGTTTATTTTTTATCGGATCAGGGAGAAAATCAGCGATACAATATTTGGGCGTACAATACGGAATCGGGTGAAACACGCCAGGTTACAAATTTCAGCGACTTCGATATCCACTTTCCTGCGATTGGTCCGAATGATCTGACTTTCGAAGCCGGCGGACGCCTTTATATAATGGATCTTGAAACGGAAGAATATGAAGAAGTGAATGTGGATGTGATTACCGATCAACTCACGATTCAATCCAAAACGGAAGATGTGAGTAGCTTAATACAAGATGCATACATTTCACCAGGCGGAGAACGAGTATTATTCCAGGCACGGGGAGATATTTTTTCCGTTCCAGCTGAGCACGGCCCCGTTATTAATCTCACGCAAACCTCAGGAGTCGCCGAACGATTTCCGGCTTGGTCTCCAGATGGAAAATATGTGGCTTATTGGAGCGATAAAGCCGGTGAGTATCAATTGACAATTCGAGATGAGGCCGGTTCGGGTGAGGAAGAGGTTTTAACTTCAACCGACGAAAAATTTAAATATTCCCTGCATTGGTCACCGGACAGTAAGAAACTTGTGTTTGTAGATAACTCAATGAGAATTCGAATGTATGATACCGAATCAGAAGAGATTACGGATATCGATCAGGGATTGTGGATGTTTGAAGGCGGGTTGAGAAATTTTAGTGCTGATTGGTCATCAGACAGCAAATGGGTGACCTATTCCCGGGGATTAGATAATCGACAAAATGCAATCTTTCTTTACAATACCGATACGGGAGAAAGATATCAGGTGACTTCAAGTTATTACCATGATCGAAATCCGGTTTTTGATCCTGACGGAAAGTATCTCTACCTGTTGACGAGCCGATCATTTAATCCGCTTTACAGCGATTTTGATACATCGTGGATCTACACAAACTCTACAACAGTGGCCGCTGTACCATTGCGGGATGATGTGACTTCACCATTGGCGCCGAAAAATGATGAGGTTGAGATTGAGGAGGAAAGCGATTCATCAGATGCGGATTCATCCAACGGTGAAAATGGAGAGGAGTCAGAGGAACCTGATGAAGTTCAAATTGATATTGAAGGCTTTGAAGATCGTTTGATTGAGCTTCCGATGGATGCAGGTAATTATGTGAATCTGAGCGCTGCACCCGGAAAGGTTGCTTATATGAAATTTCCACGGACTGGCGCTGACGGAATGGGAGCCACGCTTGCTTATTTCGACCTCGAGGAGCGGGAAGAGCAATCGGTGATTGAAGGCATTTTCGGATATCAGTTAGCGGCCAATAATAGTAAAGTGCTGGTTGCACATCCCGGAAATAGATTTGGGATTATTGATTTGGCACCCGGGCAAAGTGTTGAAAGCCCACTTCGAACGAGCGAACTTTCTATGACGGTTCAGCCCCAAGAAGAGTGGCAGCAGATTTTTAATGATTCCTGGAGATTCGTACGCGATTTCTTTTACGACCCGAATTACCACGGAGTTGATTGGGATGCTGCGAAAGAGCGTTATCAAGCAATGTTGGATGATGCGGTAACGCGAAATGATGTCAATTATGTGATCGGGGAGATGATTGCGGAATTGAATGCATCTCATACCTATCGCGGCGGTGGAGATGTGGATACTGCCGATACCCGAGGTGTAGGATTGCTTGGAATGGATTGGGGATTAGAAAATGGGGCCTATAGAATTGCAAATATCATTGAGGGAGCTCAATGGGATAATGAAGTTCGTTCTCCGCTCGACATGCCCGGCGTAGATGTGTCTGAAGGCGATTACATTTTAGCTGTAAATGGTGAGCGGCTGGATCCCGATGAAGACCCTTATGCCGCATTTCAGGGACTTGGCGGTAAAACAGTAGAATTAACTGTGAATGATTCTCCCAATATGGACGGCGCCCGAAAAGTGATCGTCGAAACCCTAACAGATGAAACCCGCCTGCGGCACCTTGCCTGGATGGAAGTCAACCGGAAGCGGGTAGATGAAGCGACCGATGGACGAGTTGGATACATCTATGTACAAAGTACCGGGGTGGATGCCCAGAATGAGCTTGTCAGACAATTTATGGCTCAACACGAAAAAGATGCACTGATTATTGATGAGCGATTCAACAGTGGTGGTCAGATTCCCGACCGGTTTATTGAGCTGCTGGATCGACCGGAATTGGCTTATTGGGCTGTGCGTGATGGTAGAGACTGGAAATGGTCTCCGGTGGCGCACTTTGGCCCGAAAGTGATGTTGATCAACGGTTGGAGTGGTTCCGGTGGCGATGCGTTCCCTGCTTATTTCAAAGAAACCGGGTTAGGTCCATTAATCGGGACTACCACATGGGGCGGCTTGATCGGACTGTCCGGTTCACCCGATCTTATCGATGGGGGAACAGTTACCGTACCCACATTCCGAATGTATTATCCTGATGGGGAATGGTTCCCGGAAGGGGGTGGCGTTCAGCCAGATATCCAGGTGATTGACGATCCCACACAACTCGCCAACGGTACTGATCCACAGTTGGAACGAGCCATCGAAGAAACACTTCGATTGATGGAGGAAAACCCGGATTCATATACGGCACCTGAACGTCCGGCATACGAAGACAGGTCTGGGAATAATTAATAGAATCCCCTTTTTTATATGCATTTAGAGAAAGAGAAATGATTATAAATTTGCTTAATGAAATTTCTGGAGCACGTCTGACCTTTAACTATATGCGTGTAGGTGGAGTGAAATGGGATGCTCCAGAAGGTTGGATTGAAAAAGTAGAACAGTTCATTCCATATATGAGAGAACAGCTTCAAGGTTACCATGACCTTGTTACAGGTAATGAAATTTTCATGAATCGTGTAAAAGGTGTT
>CAYRDO010000263.1:0-4778 GCA_964422985.1 uncultured Rhodohalobacter sp.
CAGCTCCAAATCAATTCGATCGATCACCTCATCGGTAAGTTCGGGATACCGTTCTTTTGCTCCTTCCAGGGTTATATGGCGTAAATAATCATCTTCAGTGTCAAATGAATCCGGCAGAGAAAAATGCGGTAGAATAACCTCCCGATGAAGGTCAATCGTTTCAATTTTGTCTGCCACCTCTACGGTATTTGAAATCGCTTCCGGCACATCGGCAAACAGCGACTTCATTTCATCCTGGGTTTTGAAATAAAACTCATCATTCGGAAAGCCATACCGTCGTTCACGACCCTTGCCAATCGGTGTGGATATCAGTTCATTATTATCGATACACAGGAGGGCATCATGCGCCTTGGCATCTTCTTTATCCAGGTAAAATGAATTATTTGTGGCAATCACCTTAATGCCGTATTTCTCAGCGAACTCCAACAAGATTCCATTTACACGCTCCTCCTCTTCAAGACCGTGGCGCATTAACTCGATATAGAGGTCATCGCCAAAAAGATCGTGCCACCATTTCAGGGCTTCTTCAGCATGTTCTTCTCCTCGATTCAAAATCAAATCGGGAACTTCACCGCCAATTCCGCCGGTTGTTGCGATCAGGCCTTTCTTGTATTTTTGAACCAATTCACGATCAATTCGCGGGAATTTGTAGTAATATCCCTCCACAAATCCCAAGGAACACATTTCGGCAAGATTCTCATATCCCTCGCGATTTTTTGCCAAAAATACCTGTCGATAACGTTTATCCTTCCGGTCACGCGTAAACTTTTTCTCATGCCGGTCCTCAACAAAATAAGCATCCAGGCCTATTATCGGTTTGATGCCGGCACTTTTAGCGGCCTTCATAAAATGAAATACGCCATACATATTTCCCATATCTGTCAGAGCCACAGCAGGCATGCCATCTTCCTTGGCTTTCTGTACCACATCCTTCACTCCGGATGCAGCCTGAAGGACTGAATACTTGGAGTGATTGTGAAGGTGTACGAAGGATGATTCGACTTGCGGGCCGGTTTGCTCTTGAGAAATATCGATTGTTGAGGTTGTCTCTTCCTCATCACCTGTAACACCGCGGCTTCTCAGATCCTCAACCTTTGGCATATAATGATCCATATCGATCAGCTTTGATCGGGAGGAATTTCGCCCGGCTCTGCGGGAAACGTCGGCTTACAGACACCAAGCCTGACCAGTTCCAAAAAAGCGCGTGCTGTTGCATCTACATCGGCAGCAGCATTATGAGCTTCTTCAAATCCAATCTCGAACAATTTATCATGCAATTCGGAAAGTGTGGGCCATTTATACCGGCCACGTCCACCCGGAATGGCGCAAAATTCAGTAGCATCGTCTTTAGTATCGATATGAATTTTATCTGCCAGTGGATTTTCCCGTTCCATCCGCAGGTATTCTGATCCCATAATGTTGAGATCAAATTCCAGGTTATGCCCGATTACGAATGTAGATTGTTCCACATCTTTATCGAATGCGTCCATCACATCGGTGAGCGGAATCCCCTCTTTTTTAGCCCGCTCTGTTGAAATACCGTGAATTTTTTCGGAGTTGAATGGAATTGTAAATCCATCCGGTTTTACAATGTAATTTCCTTTGGAGATCAGTTTCCCCGTCTCATCATGAACCTGCCAGGCAAGCTGAACACATCGCGGCCAGTTATCGAAATCGGTCAGCGGGGCTGAATAATTATCGGGTAAGCCGGTTGTTTCTGTGTCGAAAATCAGGTACATAAAACGGTTGATTTGAGGTCTGAGATGAATGCCGCGGATGTGTTACGAAATATACTAATGCGTGGGCGAAATCAGAACTGGAATCTGTAGAAATTTTGGTTCTCGATTCTTTTGAAGGATTCTCATTACTTCTCCCCTCTTGAGAGGGAGAAGTGAAGATTTAATGGCATAGCCGATTGAATCAATCGAAAAATGTGTCCAGAATATAGCTCATAACCTATTTCAACACACCCCTAAATCCCCTCTCAAGAGGGGACTTTTTCCTTGCCATCTTCTTAATTTTTTCCATCTTCATTTCCAGCTTTTTTCCGATCCTCCACCACCTGCAAAAATTTTCTCCAATTGCGGCTGTGTATATCCGTAGATGCATGAAAATTATCATTATGGCCGCCGCGCAATTCTACAAATCGTTTTGGTTCATTTGCAATTTCGTACAGATACTTTCCATGAGAAATCCCTACAATACTATCATTCGGGCTGTGCATAATCATTATGGGAATGTTTTGAATCTCACTTAAAAATTTTTCAGTTGGAAGCTCGTACCTCGCCAGAGATGCCGGCACAAACGGGTACAAATCCCTGACCATAGCTTTCAGGTTTTTAAATGCTGAGTCGAGTACAAGTCCACTCACATCAAACTCTGTAGCTGCATACGATGCAACGGCTCCGCCCATCGACCTCCCATACATGATCATCTGGTTTTCAGAAAACCCTTTTTCAGTTTTCAAAAAGTTTATAACTGCTTTAATATCCGTATACAATCCCTCTTCGCTCGGTTTGCCGCTGCTTTGACCGTAACCCCTGTAATCATATAGAAGAATTGAAACTCCAACTCCATTCAAAAGCTTCGCAATATCAATCCGCCCGCTGATGTTCCCTGCATTTCCATGGGACATGACGACTATATATTCCGTTTCCTCATTGGGGAAAAACCACCCGTGAAGTTGTTCACCGTCATCGGTGTGAATCCATACATCTTCAGCCTCAAGACCTGCTTTTTCAGGAGTAACTACAAGCCTTGATGACGGCAGAAAAATCAGCTTATCCTGGAAAAGGTACATCCCTCCAAGCAAGAGAGTATACCCCACAAGTATCGAAATGAGAATTGACATAAATGATATTCCAACTTTACCCATTCAACCGGCCTGAATTTTTGCCAACAGTTGGTGCAATCAGAATAATAATTCTGACCGACATTCCTAAGAAAGAATCTTACATTCTATCATCAAAAAAACTACGGCAGTTTTGCGATTACTTCATTCGCAAGAGTTCTCAGCTGTCCTCCATCCAAACATACTGAAGCCGTTTCGGCAGGTCCCATTCCATAACCGGATCTAAGCTCAACCAAATAGTTTTCATGAGCAACACTGAGAAACAGATCGTCATCAACCGTTACCAGGGAAGCTGCATCGCCTAAATTGGTGATTTCTTCCGAATCAAGACCGCCATCATTAAGCTTTGTTTGGACTGCACTAACTGCCGTTTCGTTGTTGGAATATTGAGTCGCAATAAATGTAAGCCCCCCAAAATTATCCGGGTGGGAATATTGCCGGTTGCAATTTTTTTGCTGCTCAAAACTTGTAACATTTACTTCCACTCCGTCGATACCGCAAAAACTTTGAACTCGTTCCACAGGCAGGAGTGAATCACACGCCAGGTCTTTTCGGTTATCCACCACTTCTACTGTTTCATCCTCGCCCTGAGGAATTTCAAGTTCCATCAAATCCAGTAGATTTGCTTCTTGTAATGCAGTCATCATAGCCTCAAAAGACGGCACCTCGGGAGCATCACCGGGAACTGACCGAAGCTCAACTGTAAATCTTGGATTTTTAACTGTTAGCGTTCGGGATGTAATGTCATCTCCTCTTGCTTCATATGTTTCAGTAATATACCATCCCTGCTCATTTTGATGGGTTTTTGAAAAATCAAAATTGGTATACCTCATCCCGTCCAGCATATCATTTATGTGGTCGTGGTCATCCCCGTGGTCATAAATATCCAAATAGTTTGCTGAATAATCGTTCGAATCATAATACATTTGGTAAACCGTAGAATACCCTCTTCTTGATTCTTCATAACTGATCTCCCCACTTTTTTTAATTCCTAAAAGTGTCTCCGGAATTACTGATTTTAAAGAATTTTCAGTCAGCCGAAATCCATTCTCAACTGTTTGATAATTTGCATTTCCGGGAGTAGTGACTTCGTTTGCAGAATTATTTTGAACGGATTGGGCTTCGACTCTTTCTTCGGATCCGGAATTACAACTGGTAAATATGATTACAAAAATTGTTAGTACAAAGATGATAAAAGGCTTTTTCGTTGTCATAGGGATGAGATTTTTTGGGGTTTTATTTTCTCAAAGCCTGTAAACTGCCCATTGAAACGGTGATTGCTCTTCAATAATTAGGAAAACCTCGAAACCTGCTCTTGTTGATTTCTTTTTTGGAATCTCGGCATCCCTTTGTCCGGACAGTTACAATCTTGTTTGAAATATGATAGACAATTTGAAAATCTATTTCTATTAGAATCCCTCGGTGAATCATCCTTTTCCTTTTTCACTTGATCCGGCCTGATACGTTTGCAGTATATGATGTTCGCTCCCCGATGGTTTTAATATACTTTCTTTGAGATGAAAGGCATTAACATTTACTTCTATCTGGGTTGTTTGCTGCGTCAGATTTTGTTTTGTGATATTCTTCATTCCCTTTCTCGACTTTCTCCGTGCAATTGTAATGTGCGGTATGTAGGAGTGGGCATCTTTTGATTTGATAAACGTTTGCAGCCGATCAGAAATCTCTTCCTGTAGATTCATGAGCTCATCATTCGGCTGAATTCCTGCCCAGATGATTCTGGGCGAAGATTCATTCGGGAAAGCTCCCAAACCGTTCATTGTGATTGAAAATTCCGGAAAATCAATTCCTGAAAGTCTTTTATGAATTTCTTTCTCCTCCTGTTCTGAACACTCTCCCAAAAATGCCAGTGTCAAATGCATTTGATGGTTTCCCACCTTTCTCCAGCCTTTTTGCTCAGGGAGCCATG
>CAYRDO010000264.1:0-4755 GCA_964422985.1 uncultured Rhodohalobacter sp.
ATTTCATGTCACGGCCACGAAACCACGTGTCAACACGACGCTGCTGACGTGTCGCCGGGCGGGGAGAACATTGCGACGACCTCAGCAGCCGTCCGTACCCTGCACATGCGAGGGAACACGTGTTCGACGAAGAAGGTCCGCTGTGGCTCGTAGCCGGTCAGCGCATCGCGGACGATCACCACCTGATAGTCCATGTCCCTGGCGGCATACGCGGTGCTGGCGATGCCGACATGGGTCGACCCGCCCACGAGCAATACGGTGTCGACACGTCGGCTGCGCAGGCTCAGGTCGAGATGGGTTTGATAGAAGGCGTTCCAACGGTGCTTCGGGACGTCGTAGTCGCGCGGTCCTGGCGCGATCTCGGACAGCACTCGGTAGGAGTCTCGGGGGTGCGGCGGCCCGAATTGCTGCGGACCGCTCCATGGCCGCATGGCCTCGTCGGTGTCGGTCACCGTGCGGTTCGCGTCGGCACCGTCCGCGCGGTGGTCGGCCCTTGCGTAATAGATCGGGATATCGCGCACGCGACACTCGGCAATCAGGTGACGCACCGGCTCGATGGCTCCCGCGTGCTCGATGCGCTCGCGATAGCACTCCAGCATGTCGAAGACGACCAGGCCGGTCCTTCGCGGGTTTAGCTGGGCTTCGGCACTCAAAGGACGAGTCTCCTAGATCCGCGTAACGGTATGAGCAATAGTCCGTAACAGGGAGAGCAACTCCTTGACACAACGGAGTAATCATCATACCTTCGGCCCACCAAGGCAAGAAAGCCACAGCAGGGTGGACTGACTTGGTGGCTAGGCACCCTGCTGGTCCAGCTGGCAAGGGAGCCAATGATGGCGAAACGGCGAAGTGCACTGCTCGTACTGACATCTACTCTGGCCCTGACGCTCGCCGCGTGTGGCGACGATGAACCCGGCGAGGCCGCCGGCGACGACTCGACCGATGCCGAGGAGTCAGCCGGTGACGAAGAGTCAGCGGGCGAGGACGAGGATTCAGGCGGCGAGGATGCGGCCGCCGCGCTCGAAGGTGAGCTGATCACCGTAGTCACCGGGACGAGCCCCGGTGGCGGTTACGACACATATGCCCGGATGGTGGCGCCGTTCCTGGCGGACGAGTTCGGTGCTGAAAGCACGGTCGAGAACGAGACCGGCGCGGGCGGACTACTGATGCTCAACAACCTGTGGACGAGCGAACCGGATGGGACCAGGATCGCGATCATGAACGGCTCCGGTACCGTCGGTTCGATCAACGACGGCGCGGAGGGGATTGATTTCGAGATACAGGAAATCAGCTTTCACGGCCGTATAGCCAGCCAGCCGCGGCACCATGACGCCCTTGTACAAACCCTCGAACAAAATGAGTTTTACCAGCACCAAGGTTTCCATCAAGACAAATAATATCTCCAGCCTTTACAGTTTGAGCAAACTTTTTTGCTAGTTGGATCGTCTCATCCGGACTGTTGCTCTCTACCGTTTCCATCTTGTCAACTACGGGGTTTCATCGTTATGACGGGCAGGATCATCTCCTCCATTGATGCTCCTCCATGCTGGAAGGTATCCCGATAGCGATTTTGAAATTTGTTGTAATTGTTGGGATACACAAAGAAATAATCCTCTTTGGCTATGATGTACGAATTAGCCGGGGGCTCAACCGGTAACTGGTAAGCATGAGGTTTGTCGATATAGATAGCGGCACTCTCCTGAGCCCGAAGATTTCGCCCATATTTGTATCTAAGATTGGTGGCCGCATCACGATCGCCGAACACTTTGGTATCGCGCATCGAACGCACCGATCCATGATCTGTTGAAACCACAACCGTTACGTTTTCTTTGGCAAGTTCTTTGAACATTCGAAGAAGTGATGAGTGCTGAAACCAGGTTTCGGTCAGTGAGCGGAATGCAGATACATCCGGGGCAAGCTGTTTTAAAACCTCTGAATCAGACCGGCTGTGAACCAGTGTATCCACGAAATTGTAAATGATCGTGGAAAACTGTGTTTGTGTATAGTTCGAAATTTTGTCGGCTATTTTATTTCCATCTTCCGGATTAATGATCTTCTCGTACTTCACCTGCTCAGATAATCCATGGCGATTCAAATATCGTTTCAACAAAACCTCTTCATTTCGGTTCAGAGAAGTTTCATCCTGTCCCATCTCCCATAAATCCGGATAGCGCCGCTGAATTTCCAGCGGATACAAGCCGGAAAAAATGGCATTTCTTGAAAACGGGGTCGCTGTTGGCAGAATGGAGTAGTAGAAGTCCGTTTGGATTGTAAAATATTCGTTCAACATCCCTTGAAAAAGCAGCCATTGATCGTAACGCATGCAGTCAATCAGAAAGAAAACTACTGTTTTATTCTTCTTCAATAATGGGAATACTTTCCACTCCAAAAGATTTGGGCTTAACACCGGATAATCATCGCCCTGTGCTTTCAGCCATCCCCGATATTCCAGTTTTATAAATTTGCCAAATGCCTGGTTAGCCTGTTGAAACTGATCCTGTAGTACCTGCTGCAATCCCTCATCACTGCTTTCAAGGTTTAGTTCCCAATGCGTGAGTTTTTTATAAATATCAATCCACTCTTGCCAACTCGTTTCCTCACTGAATTTGGCAGAAAGTTGATTAAAGCTTTTTAGATATGTTTGAGCCGCTTTTTCGTTCTGAATTCTTCGCTTATCCAGAATTCGTTTGATTGTAAGAAGTATTTGATTTGGATTGACCGGTTTGATGAGATAATCGGAGATTTTGTTTCCGATCGCATCCTCCATGATCGATTCTTCTTCACTCTTTGTAATCATCACAACAGGCAGGGATGGTTGCTCCTGCTGGATCTGTTCGAGTGTGGCAAGCCCATCCATTCCGGGCATCTGCTCATCAAGAAATACAATATCGAACGGACGAGATTTGATCAAAGAGATAGCATCGCCACCGTTCGTGACCGGGGTAATCTCAAACCCTTTATTTTCAAGAAAAATGATATGAGATTTTAATTGATCAATCTCATCATCGGCCCATAAAATTTTATTCGACATCTAAATCCTGATTACTTCAATATTTATTTAAAAAATAGTGAAACAGGGTCGGTATAAAAATAAGTTCCGAATGATTTTAATACTTTTTATTGTCCTTTACAGTGTGATTAAAGGTTTAATGCGAGCTAATCTTTTGTCACCGATTCCCTTTATTTCCAGCAATTGATCCTTCGATGTAAATGCTCCATTTTCTTGCCTCCAGTTGATAATCCGTTTTGCGTACGCAGGCCCCACGCCCGGCAGATCCTGAAGCTGTTCATTTGTAGCTGTATTGATGTTAATTATCTGTATAGCCTCTTGTGGTTCATCTTCTTGATCGGTTGTATCCGGAGAATTCAATGTTGATTCTTCCTCCACTCTCACGGACATCGAAACAGGTACATCCCGTGTCGGTTCATATCGCGCCAAAATCAACTCCTCTTCCGCCTCTATTTGTTCACTTTTCTCATTGAAGGCTTTTTCAAGCTTTTCATATTCCTCCTCGCTGTAATTCGCCTCCGGCTCATAAAACGTCAGCGCTCCGCTCAACATCACCAATAAAATCAGCAGTGTGGATATTGCAATTCTTTCAGATCTTTTTATTTCAAGTTTTTCTAGTAAGAAAAATAGTTTTCTCTTCATAAATCCTCCCCTTCTGAAATCAACGGTTGTTTTTTCGGTTATAAACCTCTTTCTGATTATCCAAACCCTTACAGGTTCTTTATATTTATGAACCCGATTTTTTAAATCCCTTACAAGATTAGTGCAAATGACCCCAAATTTTTTCGAATCAAAAAAAGGTAAACTAGCTTGGTATTCTATTGGAAATGGCAAACCACTATTACATTTACACGGTTGGGGAAGTGATTCCGCAGTGATGAGACCCATGGCGAAACAACTACAGGATATTCGAACCAGTTACCTGGTAGATTTTCCGGGATTTGGAAATTCGCCCGAACCAACATCAGCCTGGGGAGTTGATGACTTTGCTGATCAGATTGAAGAATTCATCATAAAAATTCTGCCTGACGAACCCTTTGATTTGATTGTGCACTCGTTTGGAGCCCGGGTTGCCCTCAAGCTATTGACACGACCGGCGGTTTCATCAAAAATAGATAAAGTTGTTTTTACCGGAGCTGCCGGATTAAAACCAAAACGAAGTGCTACTTTTTATCTGAAAAAATACACGGCAAAAACATTGAAATTGCCTTTTAATCTCTTGCCAAAAAATCTGCGCGAGAAAGCACTCAATAATCTTCGAAAAACTGCTCTTTGGAAAAGCCTCGGTTCATCGGATTATCAAAAACTATCCGGCGTGATGAGAGGAACATTTGTTGCATGTGTGAACGAGCATCTCGACCATCTTGTACCGAAAATAGAGCACGAAATACTGCTTATTTGGGGTGATAACGATATGGCAACCCCATTGTATCAGGGAAAACAGTTTGAGAAGATGCTTAAAGAAAGCGCACTCGTCGAATTAAATGGAGCCGGGCACTATGCTTTTTTGGATAAACCCAAGCAGTTTTCCTCCATCCTGCGAGCTTACTTTGAGCCTGACGAGAACAGTTAACTAAACTTTCAACTTATAACTGGTACAAGGCCCGTCTTCTTTCCCATTTTTTTCACAATCTTCTCTTTTTTCAAAGCCTTCCGTGGCATGAGCGAGAATGTCACCTTTTTTATTGGTTCGCCGCCATCTCCATTCTCCTTTCATGTCTTGGTAAATTTCACACTTCGGCATA
>CAYRDO010000265.1:0-4660 GCA_964422985.1 uncultured Rhodohalobacter sp.
TGGTCATCGGGGGGGATATAGCAAATGCCGAAGGCAAGCTTGAAAATGTAGATCAATGGCTATTTCTATTTCAAACCTGGCATACGACCATGAGAACGGATGACGGCTACATGATTCCGATGGTGCCTGCAGTTGGCAATAATGAAGTACTGGGTAGTTACGGTCAATCACCGGATGAAGCACCTTTTTTCTATACGTTTTTTAGTTATCCCCAGGATCAGTGGGACAGCCGTGTATCATACGGCAAGTTAGATTTCAATTCATACTTAAGTATCATCACCCTTGATTCCGATCACACTCACAGAATTCCTGGTTTCCAGACCAACTGGCTGGATAATACGTTGAGAAACCGCAGAAATTTCAGACACGTCGTCCCCGTTTATCATGTTGCCGGCTGGCCTAATTACAGAACATTTCGCGGAATTCAGGAAGACCTTGTAAGAAATAATTGGCATCATGTTTTTCGAGACAATGGTATCAGACTTGTATTTGAGCATCATGATCATAATTTCAAGCGCTCCCATCCCATTGGTGATTGCGAGAATGAGATTACAAGTGAAGCTAGCTGTAGCTATGGTGGCAATGCCACCGATGGTGTAATCTATATGGGAGGCGGTTCTTGGGGATCTGATAATACCAGAACTGCCCGTAACAGGTGGTATCTTGATAAAATATCAAACCAGATTCACAACTTTGTTGTTGTTGAGATTACGGATAACTATCGAACGGCTACAGCAATTGGTGAGGATAACCAGGTATTGGATACATTTACAGACTACATTCACCTGGATGCCCCCAATGCTTTGAGTCCGGAAATCAGGTCGGAGAATTCATTCACAGCCCGGTGGGAAGAAGTTGAAGGCGATCCGATCTACAAAATTGATGTATCGACAGAACCTGATTTTACTCCGATTTGGAAATTTTATGATGATCTGTCTGTAGGCAAAAGTACAACCGAAATAACATTGAATGATCTTACGCCGGAAAAAACCTATTATTACAGGGTACGGGCTCAAAATCATTTAACAACAAGTGATTATTCGGATGTCATTACAGCACAGTTAATTATTATTGATCCGGATGCGTCTTCCCTGGAAGTAACTGACCAGGTAGTTCAGGCCGATAATGAAGAAAAAAGTACAATTCGGGCAACCATTGTAGATGAAGATGGAAATCTGGTTGAAAATTTTTCAGTAACTATTTTTGCAGAGGAAGGAAATTTAGAAGCTGTCGACGAAAGCGTTGAAACCAATGAAAATGGAGTGGCCGAATTCCAGGTATTCAATGACCGGGCAGAAGTAGTAACATATGGCGTGCGTGCAGGAATCCGTGAACTCTCTGATAAAGTTGAGGTAACGTATATCCCGGTGGCTCCGGTAGCCTTAGCGGCAACCGATGTTCAAAATCGACAATTTACTGCAAACTGGGAGGTTGTTGCGGACGCCGACAACTATTTGCTGGATGTATCAACGAGCGAAGATTTTTCCGGTTTTGTATCCGGCTATAACGGTTTGGATGTAGGAAACAGCACTTCACAGGAAATTACAGGATTATCACCCGGAACAACATATTACTACCGGGTGAGGGCTGTTACGGACGACCTCGTCGGTGTAAACTCTCAAGCCATCAATACCACAACATTTCCCGATACACCTACCATTTCCGAAGCTACCGATATTACCGTTGTGTCGTTTGTGGCCAATTGGGAAGCTGCGGAAGGAGCAAAAAGTTACAGGCTTGATGTAGCAAGAGATCAGGATTTTAACCAACTGGTTTCAGGATTTGAGAATAAAGATGTTGGCAATGTAACAACCTTTGAAGTAGAAGGATTACTTCCGAACAGAGATTATTATTACAGGGTTCGTGCTGAATCGGGTCCGAGAGTGAGTAATAACTCCAATTCGGAAGGAGTTTCCACTCTGATGATTGACACTGAGGCATCAGAAATCAATGCTGCTCAGCTGCGGGTGTTGGCAAACGGAATCCAGGAAAATACAATTTCTATAGTTATTAGAAATGAACAAGGAGAGTTGCAGGAAGGAGTTCCTGTAGAGCTGATAGCTGAGAATGGGAGTTCTGAAATCAAAGAAACCAGGCCAAAGACGAATGAAGAAGGGGTAGCATTATTTGATATCACCAACAATAACTCTGAAAAAGTAACCTATTCTGTGGTTGCAGCAACCGTTGATATTGGTGAAATTACCCTTGAATTTTTAGAGAATGAAGGTGTTGTAGAGCTCGGAAATAATTTCCCGAATCCTTTCAGGTACGATTCCTCAATTCCGCTTTTTATTCCGGAAGCGATGAATGTACAACTCCAAGTTTTCAACTCTTTAGGGGCACCAATTCGTACGCTCATTGATGGAGAACTGGAGACAGGTTACTACGAAGTTCCATTTAACGGGGCAGATCTTGCGGCGGGTGTATATTTTTATCGATTAATAACGAGAGAAGGGAAAGAAACCGGGAAGATGGTACTTGTCAAATAGCCTATGTTGATTTAATTTTAAGTTCTTTTTGATGGCTAAATCGAGACCATTGATTTACAGCTTTTTGGGTGAAGATTTGATCGGGGTGAACGTGCCTGACAACGATCCAGCCTATAAATGAAAAGTATGTTTCTTGAACAGGTTTTTTAAAGTTTGGGGTCAATCATTGTGCGATCAGATGAACAAGAGCAGATGCATTGAGATGACAAATAGTTAATGTCCCCCCTTCAAATTTGAGGTAATATTATCAACGTTTTTCGCTCTATACAATTTTTGGGTTTCCTGCTTGTTTTTACATTATTTGCAAATGTTCTTGAAGCTCAGGTTCAGGATGATGAGATCACCCCGGAGGAGATCGAAAAAGCCCAAGAGATTCGGGAATCTTTAATTGAGCAGGGTTTACTACAAGCAGCTCAGGATGTACCAACTGCACAACTTGACGGCTCCGTTACCTTTGTTGAATACTCATCATACAATGGTGATAATCTTTCAGTAGCCACCTCCGGAGCCCGCGGTTCTGATTTTAGTGAGGACGGATCGCGGTTCTATATTCTCGGCAGAACTTCAGCAAATATTCTGGAGTATCGCCTTTCTGATCCCTGGAATGTTGAAAGTGGAAGTTATGTACGACAATTCAGCATTGCCGGGGATATGGGATCGAGAAACCAGCCGGATAATGCATCGAACGGATTTTATATCCAGAAAGATGGAGGTGATAGAGGGAGGAAAATGTGGGTTTTCAACAGAACCGAAATATGGGAATATACACTATCAGACAGATGGAATATATCATCAGCAGATCAAACAGGATATAGAGATCTGAGTAGTACCATTGTTCGGGGACATGATTTTGATTTTAGTCCGGATGGCCGATTTCTTTACGTAGACGACCGGGTTCAGGAAGCGATCTACCAGTTTCGATTATCAAGCACCTGGGACGTAGAGACAGCATCTCTTCAACGAGTGCTGGATATTTCTTCTCAACAAAATGCAGTACGCGGTATTCACTTTAGTCCCGGCGGAAAGCGAATGTTTCTGAATGATACCGGCAGGCGTGAAATCCTTGAGTACTTTCTTTCCGATTCTTATAACATTAATTCAGCTTCTTTTTCCGGGGCATACAGTGTCTCATCCCAAACCAACAGCGCCGAGGGATTTTCGATGAGACATGATGATGCCAGCATGTTCTACGTGACATCCACCAGTGAAGAGAGAGTGTACCAATACAGGATTTCGGCTTTGGGGGATAATGAATCTTCTGTTTCTGCAGACAGAGGAAAAGTTACAGCGAATGGAATAAGATCCAGTCGTATTACAGTGCAAGCCCGAACCCCCAATGGTGAGCTCATTGAAGGATTAGAAATAAGGTTAAATGATAACGGTGATGATGTGGATGTCGACGCTGTTAACAATGTAACCAATTCAAATGGAGAAGCCAGGTTTGACGTAAGAAGTACAGACGTCCAAAATGTTACATTTACGGCCAGGGGACTAGGAACAACAATTGATCAAACAGCATCTGTAGAATTTGTATCCCTTGATGCAGGAGAATCAGAAATTTCAAGAAATCGTGAAAAAGTAATCGCAAATGGAAGTGGTACAGCACGAATTACAGTAACAGCCAGAAATGAAGAGGGAGATCTATTAGAGAATCTTGAGATAAATCTGGAAGCAAACAACAGTGATAATGCAGATATCGATGAGGTTCGAAATGTCACAAATTCAGATGGAGAAGCCATATTTGATGTAAGTAATACGGTTGCCGAGACTGTCACATTCTCCGCAAATAGTCAGGGTACTACCATTAATCAAACCGTGAATGTACGGTTTGTTACGGTGAATGCAGCTCAATCAGAAGTAAGATCGAGCTTACAAAAGGTTCAAGCGAACGGAACAGAATCGAGTACCATCACGGTCATTGCCAGAGACGAGGATGGAGATGCACTTGAAGGAGTTGATATCTCGCTTATTCCCGATGGGGGCGATTCTGAGATTTCAGCCCAAAGCGATGACACGGATTCTAATGGGGAAATACAATTCCGGGTTACGAATACACAACCAGAAGTCATTGAGTATCGCGCAAGGGGAGCGGGTGTGACCATTGATGAGCGAGTGACGGTGAATTTCATCCCTATCGATGCTGCAGAATCGGATGTCTCTATTTCCCGAAA
>CAYRDO010000266.1:0-4649 GCA_964422985.1 uncultured Rhodohalobacter sp.
CAGGCCAGGATACCCCCGATTACGAAATCCAAATGCCCCCGCAGAACTTTCTGAATGATGATGAGGTTGCTGGACTTGCTTCCTACATCATGCAACAATTTGGGGGTTTGGCGGACAGTGTCACTTCGGATGAGGTTAAAAAAATCCGCGAAGTTTTAAATTAAGTTTACTCTTCAGGTTATCATATATACCTTATTCTAAAAAAAGAAACTTCGCGGATTTCTTATTCCGCTTCAAACCCAATCTTCTTATGCGTTCCATCACAAAATGGTTTGTTTGCAGAACCTCCGCACCGGCAAAGGGCAATGCCTTTTGAGGATGTCACTTCTCCAATTTTGGTTGATTCCAGCGTGTACCTTCCTTCTAGTAAAACGGGTCCGTTTTTCATTAATTTAATGAGCAGTTTGTCCTGATTCACTTCCTCCGGTTCATCCATATCCGAGGTGTCAGCTTCTACATGAGCGCTCCAATCCAACTTTTTATGAGAGTTATCGCAAGCCGGCTTATTCTCGGATGCTCCGCACCGGCACATCGCAAACCGGGTATCTTGTAAAACTGTATTTCCATCGGAATCCTGCACTTCCAGATCCCCAAAGAAATAAACCGGACCGTTCTCCTGGAGCTTAATTCGATTTATTGAGGATGGTTTTTCTGATCGTTCTTCATTTTTGATTTCATAATGCAGGGCTCCTGTGGGGCATCGTTCAATTACATCAGCGATCTCGTCGGCACTCCTCTTTTCAGGCTGTATCCACGGCCGTTGATTGGGATTAAACACATCATTCAAACCGTGAACACACTCTTCGGCATGGATACATCGTTTGAGGTCCCAAGTGACTTTAATGTCATCATTTTCATAGCTGTAGATTTTTTCCTGCATAGTAGAAGAGTGTTGATTTTAAAATTGTGATCCTTTTGATGGACAATCAGATACTTTCAATAAACATTCTCGAATTAATTTTTTCTGATTGCGGTTACATTTTACAAAGCAAACCAAACAAAATCAGGTAAAAGTCTATGTACAAGATTGATCAGGTTATGGAGCAAGTCAAAAGCCATAACCCGGGAGAAGAGGAATTTCATCAAGCCGTCAAAGAAGTTTTTGAGGATATCATCCCATTCATCAAAGAGAAACCTGAGTATGAAGAAAATGCCATTTTGGAGCGTATGACCGAGCCGGATCGTGTGATTCGATTTCGGGTCACCTGGCGCGATGATGAGGGGAACATTCACGTGAATCGGGCATGGAGAGTTCAGTTTAATAACAGCATTGGTCCGTACAAAGGCGGTATGCGATTCCATCCCACGGTAAATGCCGGCATCCTGAAGTTTTTGGGATTTGAACAGTGCTTTAAAAATGCGCTAACAAGTCTTCCGATAGGCGGAGCGAAAGGCGGGTCAGATTTCAACCCTAAAGGAAAAAGTGATGATGAGGTATTTCGATTTTGTCAGAATTTGATGAGCGAATTGTATCGGCATATTGGGGAGAATACAGATATTCCGGCCGGAGATATTGGTGTTGGAAAAAGGGAGATCAGCTACCTGTTTGGTCAGTACAAAAAGCTGACAAACCAGTTCACCGGAACCATTACCGGAAAGGATATCAACTTTGGCGGAAGCCTGATTCGAACCGAAGCCACAGGGTATGGGTTGATCTATTTCGTTCAAAATATGTTAGCGGAAAAAGATGACGACTTGGAAGGAAAAGAAGTGGTGATTTCCGGTAGCGGGAATGTAGCGTTGTATGCTTGCCAAAAAGCGATGGAATTGGGAGCGAAAGTTGTAACACTGTCCGATTCTGACGGAACCATTTATGATGAAGATGGAATTGATAAGGAGAAATTTGAATTCGTCCGAGAGCTGAAAGAGGAGAAGGGCGGACGCATCAAAGAGTATGCGGATAAATTCTCATGCAAATATTTGGAGGGCGAAACGCCTTGGTCTATTCCGTGTGATATCGCTCTTCCCTGCGCCACGCAAAATGAAGTGGATGAAGAGGCCGCTCAACAATTATTGGATAATGATCTGCTGTTACTTGCTGAAGGTGCAAACATGCCTTGCACCGCTGAAGCAGCAAAACTGTTGAGAGATTCCGATGCACTTTACGCTCCCGGAAAAGCCTCGAATGCGGGAGGAGTTGCGGTTTCAGGACTGGAAATTTCGCAGAATGAATTGCGTATGAGCTGGTCCGCCGAGGAGGTCAACGAACGGCTTCAAAGCATCATGAAAGAGATTCACAAAAAGTGCAAAGAGCATGGAGAAAATGATGATGGCAAAATCGATTATGTGAAAGGAGCGAACATCGCCGGCTTCAAAAAAGTAGCCGATGCGATGCTGGCGTTTGGTCCGGTGTAAGGATCTACGATTTCTTCTAATTGATGTTGAAAATGGCAACAACAATTGTGGACTCACAGATCAAAAAAATTTGTTGTGATAGTAAGCTTAATCAAGAATCAAAAAAAAAAAAACTGAATTATGATTACTATTCAAGAGAACTATAACGATGATGTGCTTCAACTTACAGTACAAGGTAAACTTTCAGAAGAAGATTTAAGTGATCTTGTTCCTGATTTAAAAAAGCATATAGAGAATACAGACCATCCACACCTGTTGATGCTTTTGGATCGTTTTGGAGGATATGAAAGTGCTTCTGCCTTTATGAAAGATCTCAAGCTCGATTCTCAATATATCGGCAAATTTGACAGAATTGCTGTTATTGGTGACAAAGAGTGGGAAAAATGGGCGGTTCAGGTTCTGAATCCAATCACAAGTGAAGATTTAAAATTCTTTTCTTTGAATGAAAAGGATCAGGCTGAGAATTGGATTACAGATTTATCGCATGCAGAATGAGAGATTTGTAAATCTTCATCTTAAATTGCCGCAACCAAGATCCTTTTAACGAAGTGAGTATAAGTATGGAGCACAGCCATTCACACGATCATTCTCACGCCCAAACCTACGGTAAAGCATTTGCGATCGGGATTGGCTTGAATGTGGCTTATGTAATTTTAGAGGTTGTGTATGGGTTGATGATCGACTCGTCTGCACTTTTGGCTGACGCGGGTCATAATACGAGTGATGTATTCAGCTTGATTTTTGCCTGGTTTGCGATGGCAGTCGCGCAAAAAAAACCTGCCAAAAAGTTTACGTATGGACTGAGAAGAAGTACGATTCTGGTATCCATTCTGAATGCGTTGCTTTTGTTTGGAGCAGCGGGAGTGATTGGGTGGGAAGCGTATCAAAAATTATTGGAACCGGTTGAAGTAGCCGGTACCACCGTAATGATCGTCGCTGGAATTGGTCTTGTGATAAATACAGCAACAGCACTTCTCTTTATGAAAGGGCAAAAGGAGGATTTGAACATCAAAGGCGCCTTTTTGCATATGGCAGCCGATGCGGGAGTCTCACTCGGGGTTGTAATTTCAGGTCTGTTGATTAACCTGACCGGCGCCATGTGGATCGATCCGGTTACAAGTTTCGTGATACTCATCGTAATTGTCTACGGCACCTGGGGACTGTTCATCGATTCGATCAACTTAGCGTTGGACGCCGTTCCCAAAGATATTGATTACGAAGAGGTGGAAAGTTTTCTCGAAGAGCATGAGGAGGTTGAGTCCATTCACGATCTGCATATTTGGGCGATGAGTACAACCGAGAATGTATTATCGGTTCATATCGTCCTCAAATCAGGAAAAACGGATGAATTTCTGAAAGAGATCAAAGAAGAATTGAAAGATCGATTCAATATCCATCACTCCACGATCCAGGTAGAGGTTTCTGATTTAAAGGATAGTTTGATGGATTGACCCATCCCCTCGGTCCCCCTCCCTATTCCGCTAAAAGAAGCGGAACAAGGAAGGGGAGAAGAATATAAAGTCCCTCATTGTGGCGTGCTTTTCGCCATAGGCAGGGATTTAGGGTGGGTCAAAGAAGCTGCGTATAAACCAACGCTACAACACCCACCGCATTTATGATGATGAAAATCGTAACAGCAATCGTTTTGATCTTGCCGCCGCCTTCCATATCCATCATTTTCATGTCGTGATCTTTCAGGTATTTCTTGTTCTGCCAAGCCAGCCATCCGGCAACCCATACAAAGGCAAGGTTCATCCAGAAAGTGTAGTCAATCTTGAACTGAGTGATTTCTGTAATCTCTCTTTGACTTTCGGGGATGATTCCAATCAAACCAAACAATCCATTCAGAATGAGTGCGGTAATAACAATGCTCACAAACATAATTCCGGCAATGTAAAGCGCCACTCGCCAACCGTAATATTTGGCGTTGATGTGAACCAGCGGGGGAACCATCAGATCGGAATAGATAAATCCCATAATACCTGCAAACAATACACCATTTCCATTGAGGACCGTAGCCAGGGGAATATTTCCCATCGATCCGATAAACGTTGCAGCCGCCACAAATGGAGCGATTACGGCATTTTCAATAGCAACCAACCAGCCGGGAATATTTTGGGCATCAGCCAAGAAGAGTGTAGTCCAGAACGATTCAGGGACTAATACTGCCACAAAACCGGCTATGGTAAATCCAATCAGAATATCTTCCCAGGCCATTTTCCAGTCATTTACAAATTTGTGGCCAACCAGTTGCCAGCCCTCTTTGCTTTTGATCCGTTTTTTCCAGTCGAAAT
>CAYRDO010000267.1:0-4637 GCA_964422985.1 uncultured Rhodohalobacter sp.
GGTTCCTCTTGTACCAATTCCGAGCGTATAAATTCTGATTCCAAATGTGGCGGCCATCTCGCCGGCTGTAATCGGATCCACCTCGCCCGCGTTGTTCATTCCATCCGTCAGAAGGATGATCACTTTACTTTCAGCTTCGCTATCTCTCAGACGATTGATGGAAGTAGCAATTCCCATTCCGATTGCCGTTCCATCACGTACAGTTCCAACATCAATGGTTTCCAACATATTTTTGACCAGGTCATGATCGAGGGTAGGGGGAACAACCGTAAAACTTTCACGGGCAAAAACATTAATTCCTATTCGATCTGAAAGCCGCTCATTGATAAAATCTGCAGCTACAGATTTTGCCGCTGAGAGTCGATTCGGTGAGATATCTTCAGCCAGCATAGATGACGAAATATCTATGCTCATGATGATGTCGATACCTTCGGCACTTCTTTCCACCGTGGAATTTTCAAGTTGCGGGCGAGCCAAAGCCACTACAAACAACGAATAAGCAGCGATGTAAAGAACCGGCGTTAACCACAAAAGATAGGCCCGATAATTTCCGGGCAGATCTTTTAAAAAGTTCGTAGACGAAAATGTAAGGGAGGGATCTTTTTTGGTGAGAACAAACCAAACCTTATACCCGATATAGATCGGGATTAAAATCAGTAGCCAAAAAAATTCAGGATTCGCCCAGTTCATGACGGTTCTTCCGTTGTTTGTTTGATTTCACCTTTTACGATGCCGTGTTCTACTTCGTATTTATACTTCATGTATTTCAGTTGTTCATAGTTAACAACCTCGGCCGTTTCGATAAATTTCTGTGCGCTTTCCCATGCTGATCTTGCACCTTCAGTACCGGGATTAAAATTGGCAAATTTTACAATGTCTGCTTCATTTAAAACTTTTCGTGTAATTGAAATAAGCTTGGGAGGAGCATGCTCTTCCTGAAGTGTCAGTGTAATTTCAGGGGTTGTCATTTCCAGGGCCTGAAATTGATAAACACGTTTAATGTAGCGTCGGATTGCATCACCAAGTTCCACGTAAAATCGCTCAAACTGTTCTTCTGTCTCAAGATATTCCACATCAGAAAGTCCGGAAATTGTCTCTTTAAGTTCATCTAATGGACTTGAGAAGGGTGGAGGTGGCTCATCAGGTTCGGGTTCTTCAATAACTTCTCGAGTTTGATAGCGTCGATAACCATAATAACCGGCAAGCAGCAGAACAATCACTGCAAGAATCCAGGGCCACCAGGCTCTTGCAAAATCAAAGATCGGTTTCATCGGGCGAAATTCGTCATCCTCTGCAGCCAATGAAGTTTTGAAGTAGAGCGGTACCGGTGTTGTAGTGTATGTGCTGTCTCCCGTTTCAGCCTGGACGGAAATCTCTTTTTCACTGATGGTCATATCTTCAATTGCAAAAAACTGAAGATTGTAGACAATACTGTCTCTTCCCGCGGCCGATTGATAACGTTGAATGGAGTTGACAGTCAAATCTTCTTCAAAGGCATCTTGATTGGGAAATTGAATACTTTCATAATTCCCATCAAATACAATTGTGTATGCAAATTGATCACCGACCTGCAGTGAATCACTGGTCACATAAGTGTGAACTTGTTGAGCTACAGCGCTCGCAGAATAGCATAGAGAAAAAATTAGCAGAACAGTAAATCGTGCCGTTTTCACGTAGATTGTTGTGATTCAGTTTATTACTCAAAATTTATAAGTCCTTAAGATAACGAATGCTTTAACGAAAGTGGAAACGGTTTATTTAATACCGAATTGAATTATGATAAAAAGTGTATTTCCTTTATTTTCTTTCAAAATCTTCTACAGCCTTTCCCCTCTAAAATAATTGTATAGTATGACGAAAAAACTTTTTGCTCTGGTTTTATTGGTTTCTGTTTCAATTTTCATCTTCCTCCAATGGAACAGTAATCCTATTGAATTTCCCGAACAAGAGTTTGTAACCAGTGAAAATTTAAGTGAGATTCCTCCCGCCCCCGAAGTTGATGAGTACGGACTTAAAACGGCCAATCTCGAAATCCTGGATGATGAAATCAAAAGAAATGAGTCATTCTATATTATCCTGAATAACCAGGGGGGTACGCCGGAAAAAATTTATGACATTCAACAAACAGCAAAAGGAATTGTAAAACTCAACCGGATGATTCCCGGTCAAAACTACCGACTCTACAGAGATGATTCAGGTGTTTTTGCTTTTGTATGGCATCGATCGGCAACCGAGTATACAACGATCAACTGGAAAGATGACATTACGATTGATAACGGCACTATTCCTGTAGAGACTGTTATTCGAACGGTATCCGGTACGATTCACAGCTCGCTTGCTAACGCTTTGATGGAGCAGGAAGTATCGCAACGTCTTGTCGTTGAACTGGCAAACATCTATGCGTGGACTGTGGATTTCTACGCGCTTCAAATGGGCGACAAATTTAAAGCTGTTTATGAAGATAAATATGTGAACGGTGAGTACATTGGAATTGGTAAAGTTCGAGCCGCAGAATTTGTGCATCGCGGTGATGAAAAGCGGGCATATTTTTATGATTTTGGTGAAGACAGCGGGTATTATGATGGTGAAGGAAACAGCATGCGCCGTGCGATGATGCGCGTTCCATTTGAGTACAACCCAAGAATTAGTTCCAGTTTTTCTCGGAATCGCTATCATCCCATTCTTAAACGAAATCGACCGCATTACGGAACCGATTATGCAGCACCCACCGGAACGCCCATTCTTGCTGCCGGTGATGGCGTAGTTACAGAAGCCCAACGAAGAGGCGGAAACGGAAATATTGTGCAGATCAAACACAACAGCGTTTATCGAACGGCTTATCTTCATATGAGCCGATTCGCTCGTGGAATTCGAGCCGGAGCAACCGTTAAACAAGGGCAAGTGATTGGTTATGTAGGTCAAACCGGATTGGCAACAGGTCCTCATCTCTGCTATCGCTTGTATAAAAACAATTCACCGGTAAATTCAGTGACGTATGATTTCCCCCCATCAGAAGGGCTCAAAGATGTTTATATGAAAGAGTTCAAGATGAGAGTGAATCGTCTGGACGATTTGCTTGATTCAACTCCTTCCGAACCGGATGAACTGGCAATGAATTAAATCAATATCGGCGGATTCGTCGCTGGAAAAAGTTGAGTAGGGGGCGGATGTACGATTCGTTGGTGTACACATCAATCGAATCCATCTTGTTTTTGAGGAAGTACTCCTGGAGTGATTTTTTTCTCTCCTGAACACGTTTTCTGTACGCTTCCCGAACTTTTTTACTGGATGTATCAACCAGAGATTCTTTTCCTGTCTCAGCATCTCTGAAAGGCACAATTCCAATATCCGGCAGATCTTCTTCCAGTTTGTCGTTAATGACGAGATTCACAAGATCATGCTTTCTCGTGGTAATTTTGTGCTGCTTTTCAAAATTTTGATCCTGGAAATCGGATGCCAATACCAAAATAGCCCGCCGTGTCAGGAGTCGGTTCACATAAGAAAGTGCGTCTCCAATATTGGTTGATTGGCCTTTGGGTTCTGTCGTGCACATTTCGCGGATCAACCGAAGCACATGCGTTCGTCCTTTTTTGGGTGGAACTACCTTTTCAATCTGATCAGAAAAAAGAACAAGCCCTACTTTATCTCCATTTTTGATGGCACTAAATGCCAAAACTGCACAGATTTCAATAGAAAGTTCCATTTTGGTTTGTGAGTGACTTCCGAAAAATCCACTGGGGGAGATGTCTACGCAAAGCATCAGTGTTTGCTCGCGCTCTTCCTCAAATACTTTAATGTACGGTTCAGAACTGCGGGCAGTAACATTCCAGTCGATCTGGCGCACATCATCTCCGAATGTGTATTCCCTCACTTCAGAGAATTCCATTCCGCGCCCCTTAAAAGCAGATTGGTATTCGCCGCTAAAGATGTTATTCACCAACCCTTTGGTGTGAATTTCCAGCTTGCGGATTTTCGATAAAATTTCTTTTGAAATCATAGCAGATCCATTTGCGTCAGATGATAATCACTTCTTTGTCCGAACTCAAAATAATGTGTTCAAATATCAGTAAAAACTTTGAGTTTCTTAACAATAGCTTAATAGTGAGGTAACCCTTTGATAAGCTATATTGTTGATTGTTATAACATCCCAATAAATCTAATCATTGTATAAAAACTTCATCCGGATGTTAATAGGTAAAGGATTCAATAAAAAGTGTGAAGAAATTCTCAGCGAAGCGGCAGAAATAAGTGATTATGAATCCGGTTACAGTATTTCGGTTGAAGATCTCAATAAGAACCTTGGTTTCGGCAGAAAAGAGATTCGATATTATTTCGAGTACATGAATGATCAAAACCTGATTGAGCTCACCACCATTGGCGGACCTTTTTTATACGGGCATATCACATTAACCGATAAGGGAATTGCGAAGATCAAAGCCCTGAAGAAAAAGTAGGTTTCCGGATACAGGGTACAAGGTATAGTGACCAAGTCTGAATAAGCTGAATTCGTTGCTCTGGTAGATAGTCTTATTGCAGATCAAAAAATTTATAAAATTATTTTACCTGAATCCTGAATCCTGAATCCTGAATCCTGAATCCTGAATCCTGAATCCTGAATCCTGAATCCTGAATCCTGA
>CAYRDO010000268.1:0-4599 GCA_964422985.1 uncultured Rhodohalobacter sp.
TCAAGAGTAATTACCAGGGGCAGGGACTGAAACTTGGAAAGCATTTCAAGCAGAAATAACCATGCCGGTTGATCGCTGTATTTGTCACAATATTAGCTTTTCGCAAATAAAGAGAATCGCTGAGGCTCGGGAATTCACTTCTATTGAAGAACTGCGTGTTGAAAAGATTTGCAGCACAAATTGCAGATTATGTGAGCCATATATTCGACAAATGCTTGAAACCGGAAAGACAACCTTTCAGCCAAATTTGCAAAATAGGGTCACGAAATGAATCTATTTTATGCGAAGCCGAGCGATATTCAGGGAAAAAGTATTGTGATTGAAGGGCAAGAGGCAATTCATATCTCCAAAGTGCTCAGACATTCAGAAGGAGATAAAATTTTGGTGACGGATGGCAAGGGAAATGAATATGAATGCGATATTATCAACGTAAAAAAGAAGAGCATTTACCTGGATATTCTGGGCAGTCAAACATACCCAAAACCGGAGCCTCAGATCACTCTTTGTATGGGGATCATCAAGAGAAGAGACCGGCTAGAATTTGCTGTGGAAAAAGCTGTAGAGTTGGGTGTATCACAAATTGTTCTGTTTGAGGGAGAACACAGCCAAAAAGGAAATGTGAGGGAAGACAGACTAGAAAGTACAATTGTCTCAGCAATGAAGCAGTCACTTCGATTTTATTTACCTGAAGTGTGTGTCGAGAAAAATATCTCAGATGCTATTTCAAAACATGCACAAAACTCAACGTTAATTTTTGCGGATGAGACGGTAGAGGGATCACATCAAATCGAAAAGAATCAGTCCGATAAATATTTTTTGATCGTTGGGCCAGAAGGCGGATTTTCCTCAAACGAGAGGGAGATTGTTAAGAGTTTTGAGCCAGAATATTACTCTTTGGGAAAGCATCGTTTAAGAGCCGAAACGGCTGCTATTGTGATGGTGGACCGGTTCGCACATCTTAAATAAAAAAGGCCCGAAAATTCGAGCCTTTAACATCAAATAAGTTTTGAAAATTTCTAGTTCTGATTGAGATTAGAATTTGTACTGCCGGTCGTGATTTGAACTAACGTTTCAAGATTTTCGGCAGCGTCCCAAAGGGTCATTGCTTCTTTCAATTCAGCATTGAAATGGTCATTAATAATGGGGTAAAAATACTCCATTCCCCAAACCTGCCTGGCAAGTTCTGCTTTCATTCGTGCAAAAGCATTGGGCTTCAATTCATTAAACTCATCAACAGAAATTTGAAGGGTATCGCCTTCTACAGAAATGGGTTCTGATTCAGCAGTTAGAACCATTCCCTCATCTTTCATCTGTTGTACAAAATCATCCTGAGCTTGTTCACTCCAAGTGAAATTCTTCCGAAAACCTTCAAAATCATTTTCCCACTCCGCTCGGAATTCATCGCCATGTGTATCGAGGTAATCTCTCACAAAGTTGAAATCAACCCGGTTACTCAGCATAAATCCGTAGAGATAGGAAACGCTGTCGCTTTGCACGATGATGTCCGGAACAATTCCTCCGCCACCAAACACATCACGTCCGTTTTTAGTTTTGTAGTGAAGTGAATCGGGAACCTGCTCTTTAAACTGAATAGCATCCATAGTTGGATTATCTGCGCGGTGACTAATCTCGTACGCATATTCTTCATCACCATTATCAAATGGTTTTTGAATCAATCTGCCGGATGGTGTGTAATAACGAGAAATAGTGACCCGAATATTACTCTTGTCAATCAGTTCATACTGCTGCTGAACAAGTCCTTTACCAAATGTCCGTTGACCCACAATCAAACCGCGATCTTGATCCTGGATCGCACCGCTCACAATTTCACTTGCTGATGCTGATCCCTCGTTTACGAGCGCAATAACCGGCATATCTTTTAGTACACCGTTTCTGCGAGAATATACTTCAGAATTAAATCGCGAATGCCGGCTTTTTGTGGATACCAATTTGGTTCCTCTTGGGAAAAACTCTTCAGAGATGGCAATTGCCTGGCTGAGATATCCACCCGGATTATTTCTCAGATCAACAACAATTCGTTCCATTCCTTTATTCTTGAGCTCATCTACAGCTGTGATAAATTCATCATGGGTAGTGGCCGCAAATCGGTTGATTTTTATATAACCGGTTTGATCATCGAGCATGTACGACGTGTCGATCGTTGTAAGCGGAATGTCATCCCGAACAATTGTAAAATCGAGATTCTTGGGATTCCCGGGTCGATGGATCGTGACGTCAACTTCGGTTCCCTTTTCACCACGAAGCCGTTTTACAACCTGCTGATTATCATATCCAACAGCACTTGTATCGTTAATGGCTATAATTCGATCTCCCGACAAAATCCCCAACTGATCACTGGGTCCGCCAGAGATTGGGGTAACCACCGTAATGGTATCCTGAATGATATTGAACTGAATACCGATTCCCTGGAATTTTCCTTCAAACTGTTCCTGGATCTGCTCACTTTCATCCGGTTCGATGTAAACGGAGTGTGGGTCCAGAGTACCCAGCATGCCCCGAATGGACGCCTCTGTAAGTTTATCCATATTCTCATCGGGGTGATTGTTTGCTAGATAAAGATACGCCTCCTCAAAATGATTGTAGGAATCGCGCAAATTTCCGATATCTGCAATATTCGTAGTATCTAAAGGAGTGCCGGAAATACTGATGGTAGAGTCTTCAATAGATTTGACCAACCCAACCAAGCTACTTCGGTAAAGCTCACGTAGATCCGTTTCGCCAAAATAGTTATCGACTACTCTCCTCTGAACCTGTAAATACTTGTGCAGGTTATCTTGGTGAGAGTCATTTCTAACGAGAACACTGTCGATACCTGCCAGCCAAACTGCAGAGAGAATAAGCAGTATAGCGAACTGTGGGGCGATAAATTTTTTCACGGACATAAAGCTTTAATTAATGTTTCTCATTCAACGGAAAACCGGTTCCAAAGATTATACTAATTGGGTTTTCTAATTGCTATTACTATTTATAATTAACACAAGAATACCGAAAACGTTTCTTTCAAAGTGTAAAAAGACGTTTTTCGGCAAATGTTAAAGTATATAATGACTCAAGTCTTTGTTTTTCACCAGACCGTCTAATTGTTTGTGCACGTATGATTCATCAATAGTGATTTCACCACTTCCAATATCATCGGGTACTGCAAAGAGAAGCTCTTCAAGTAATGATGATAAGATGGTATGAAGCCGTCTGGCGCCAATATTTTCCACCTGTTGATTGACCTCGGCTGCAATTTTAGCAACTTCACGAACGGCTCCTTCTGTAAATTCAACTGTAACTCCTTCGGATTGTAACATCGCCTGATATTGCTTGGTAAGAGCATTCTTAGGCAGCGTAAGAATATCGAAGAAATCATCTTCGGTGAGCGAATTCAGCTCAACCCGAATCGGAAATCGTCCCTGCAATTCAGGAATCATATCAGATGGTTTCGATACATGAAACGCACCCGATCCGATAAACAGTATGTGATCGGTCTTAACAATTCCATGTTTTGTGTTCACCGTACTACCCTCAACAATAGGGAGGAGGTCGCGCTGAACACCTTGCCGGCTTACATCAGCCGAGCCGCTGCCTTTACCGCCTGAAGATGAATCGCTGGCTACTTTGTCAATCTCGTCAATAAATACAATTCCCTGGTTATGGACGCGTTCAATCGCCTCTTGAACGGCAGCTTCATGATCGATCAGTTTTTCTGATTCCTGTTCGATCAGGACTTCCCGTGCTTCATTAATCGGCAGTGTTCGCTTCGATTTCTTTCCGCCACCGCGAAGATTTCCAAGCATATCCTGCAGGTTAATACCCATCTCTTCCATTCCCTGCGGGCCAAAGACCTGCATCATGGGAGTTTTACTGGACTGAACTTCGATTTCAATATTTCGATCTTCAAGCTCTCCGTTTTTCAATTTTTCCCGGAAACGTTCGCGTGTTCGTTCATTGAGCTCCGCATTGGATGCATCATCAGCATTAAATCCAACCTCTTTTTGGTTTGATGAAGAATTGGACTTACTCTTGCTTCTGACAGGAGGGATGAGGATATCGAGAATTTTTTCTTCTACAATTTCAGCAGCTTTTTCCTTCACCCGTTCTTGCATCTCTTCCTTCACCATATTTACGGCGAGATCGGTCAGGTCCCGGATCATCGATTCTACATCGCGTCCAACGTATCCTACTTCCGTAAATTTCGATGCTTCTACTTTGATGAACGGAGCTCCTGCAAGTTTCGCAAGCCGGCGGGCAATTTCTGTTTTACCAACGCCGGTCGGACCGATCATCAAAATATTATTTGGGATAATTTCGTCTCTGATCTCGGGATCAGCTTTTAATCGTCGCCAGCGGTTTCTCAAAGCAATAGAAACAGATCGCTTGGCTTCTTTCTGCCCGATAACATATTTATCGAGCTCTTCGACAATTTGTCGGGGGGTTAAATTTTGTTGTTGTGTTAGATTCATGAACTACTCGTCTTCGATTTCTAAAATAGTCAGATTATTATTTGTGTAGATGCAGATATCAGCCGCTATATGTAACGACTTTTCACTCGGAGCTGGCCACGCTTACCAAGAAGGGCATGGACACCGGCTT
>CAYRDO010000269.1:0-2028 GCA_964422985.1 uncultured Rhodohalobacter sp.
GAGGTTCCGTGACACACTACAAAATAGTCTGTTAATGTGGTAAGCGAGCGAACATCCAATATTTTTATATCCTTCGCTTTTTTCTCAAGCAATCCCTCTGTAATAGTATCAATTAAAAGTTTCGAATCTGAAGTTTTATTGGGTGAATCAGTGTGAAATTGTGATTCGGCGAGGTCCATATTTTGTGTCATAGGCGATTAATTTAAGTTTAAGGATTCATAATCGGATCCAATGATTAATGTTACATCAAGGTAAAATTCGGGAGCTTGTTCCCGGAGTACTTGATTTCGAGATATTCCCAAGGCATCTGCAACCCGGTAAGCGTTTTCCATCTGACCGCTTCTTGAGATTACAAATGTATTTGAAACATCAAAATGATCGTAATTTCCCGTTTCTACTACATCAAACCCATACTCTCTTAGTTTGTCAGTAAACCGAGTCGCAATCCCAGTAATTCCGCAACCATTTAAAACTTCCAGTTGAATTACCTGGCTGATAAGTGCAGGATCTTCCTGGGAGCGATCAGCTACAATTCTCGGGTATAAAATACGAGAAAATAGGGCAAACAGTAAGACCAATAGCAGAACCCCGAGAAAACCTATGATCGAATTCAGAAAGAGGTGTTTAGGAGAATCGTCTTTCGAAGTGTTGCTCATCTATCAGATTAATACCAAGGTCTCATCATTCTGTTGAATGGTGAAAAAGCCCCATATCCGTAATATGCCGGTCGTTGTGAGAATTGGAAGGAGATACTGGCATTATCAGAAAGTTGATAGTCAATACGGGCCTGATCAACAATTATTTGTGCATCCAGACTATTACTGTTATTCATAAAACTATTGCCAAAGGGAGAATGCAACAGAGAAATATCCAACTGGGCTTTCAGACGATCACTTACATCAAAAAACATGTGATTGGTATAAGCATTGATATTTTGCATCTGCCCGCCAATACTGCTGAAGTTCATAGAATAGGAGTGGCTCATTGTCATATTCAGCATGTTCATCCAATTGCCGGGACCCGAATGCTCAGAACTGGATAGGGTTGTAGTATATGTTTCCGGTTGATGGGAAAGGTCTTCTCTCAATTGGGCATTAGCCGCAACCACTGTTACTAAGAAAATAATTGTTAGAGATGTTAAAATTTTCTTCATGGCATTTCCTTTCTGATCAAACGGTTTTTACTAGAGATAATTATACACAATTGTTGGAAGTAAGTAAATAGAATTTCACTGTTAAAATTGATGAAAAATGTGCTTTTTGTTTGCTTGTAATCCAAATAGAGGGAGCATTAATCTTGTGTCAACAGAAAAAAAACGCTATATTTTTTGGCTTCCTTAAAGTTGAAAACTCAAATATATAATCCCTACTGTTTTGAAAATGAAATTGACAGATTTCAAATTTGAAATCGATGATTTTAATGTCCCTGACGAGCCCAAAGATCCAAGAGATGAATCAAGGTTGATGGTTCTGAACCGAGAAGACGAATCCATCAAACATGAGAAGTTTAAAGATATACATAAATATTTTAACAAGGGAGATGTCATTGTATACAATAATACAAAGGTTTTTCCCGCCAAATTAAAAGGAAAGAAAGAGAAAACAGATGCCGATATTGAGGTTTTTCTGTTGAGAGAGCTCATGCCGGAAAATATGCTTTGGGATGTGTTGGTTGAGCCTGCCCGTAAAATTCGAATCGGGAACAAGCTCTACTTTGGTGAAGATTTAATGGCCGAGGTGATTGATAATACGACCTCCCGGGGAAGAACAATCCGTTTTCTCTATGATGGGCCAAACGAAGATTTGTATGACAGGCTTGATGAAATTGGTGACATGCCGCTTCCTCCGTACATAGAGCGTGAACCGAAAGAATCTGATAAGGAGCGTTATCAAACCATTTTTGCGAAGGAGAGAGGAGCTGTTGCCGCGCCAACTGCCGGAATGCACTTTACACCGGAGCTGGTTGAAAAACTTGAAAAGAAAGGTGTAGAATTTCTGCCCGTCACACTACATATCGGGTGGGGAACAT
>CAYRDO010000269.1:2038-4564 GCA_964422985.1 uncultured Rhodohalobacter sp.
TGTTGAGGTGGAAGACCTTACCAAGCACCGAATGGACTCAGAAAATTACTACATTTCCAAAGAAACGTCCGACAGGATTAATGAGGCACTTTCCAGTAAGAAAAATAAAGTGTATGCTTGTGGAACGTCCGCTGTTCGGGTGATTGAAACGAGCGTTATGGCAAGTGGAATGTCTAAACCCGGAACGGGCTGGACGGATAAATTCATTTATCCAGATTACGAGTTTAAAATTACAGAAGGAATTATAACGAACTTTCACAGACCCGAATCAACACTGTTAATGTTGGCAGCGGCATTTGGTGGTTTTGAGTACATCAAAAAAGCATACAAAGAAGCTGTTGCTGAAGATTATCGATTCTTCTCATTCGGTGATGCGATGCTGATCCAATAATTACTGTGGCAAAACAACAACTTGCACTTATTATACCGGCTGCCGGAAAAGGAGAAAGGTTGGGTGCCGACACCCCCAAACCTTATATAAAGGTGGATGGTAAGGCTATTCTTGAGTATACACTCCTGAAATTCAGAAAAGTCTCAGGTTTAGGTGAAGTTATTGTTTCCACATCGGATCAATATATTGGCGAGACTGAAAAACTTCTTTCCAAGGTTTTTCCCGATTTGAAGTGTTCTGTTGTTGAAGGAGGCGCAGAAAGACAAGATTCCATCCGAAATGCTCTGGAAAAAATTTCAGACAAAACAGGGCTCATTGCAGTGCATGATGCTGTTCGTCCCTTTGTAAGCAAAGAAGATATTGAGAATTGTATTGAAGAAGCTTCAAGATCCGGCGGGGCGGTATTGGCCATACGGGCGCGTGACACAATTAAAGTTGCCCGCGAAAATCTTGAAATTGCTGAAACGCCAAATCGTGCAAATTTGTGGCAAGCTCAAACCCCACAAATCTTCTGGGCTGCATTATTAAGGGAAGCGTATGATTATGCAGCTACACACGATTTTTTGGGATCGGACGATTCATCCCTTGTGGAGAAGATTGGCGGAAAAGTTGTGCTTGTGGAAGGATCCAGCAAAAATTTTAAAATTACTCACCCATACGATTTAGATATGGCTCGCTATTTGATTGAGGAGGGAGTGCAGTGAGTTTTCGGGTTGGTCTTGGGTATGATGTACATCCATTTGAGGAAGATCGAAAATTAATTTTAGGTGGAATTGAGATTCCTTTTGAAAAAGGTTTGAAGGGCCACTCAGATGCAGATGTACTACTGCACGCAATTACAGATGCAGTATTAGGTGCGGCATCTATGGGAGATATTGGTCAGCACTTTCCGGACACCGATCCCACATTCAAAAATGCCGACAGCTCAAAGCTACTCAAACAGAGTTATTCACTTGTTCAAAAAAAAGGATTTTCGATCGAAAATATCGATTCGACTGTTGTTGCCGAGAAACCCAAGCTCAGTAAGTATATTTCAGATATCAGAAAACATATTGCCGAGGTGCTTAGTTGTGATGAAGAACAGGTATCCGTAAAAGCAACCACAAATGAAAAAATGGGTTTTGTTGGTAGAGAAGAAGGAATTGCGGTGCACGCCGTAGTACTTTTGAAGAGAGGGTGACCATGGAGGTGTATGTTCAGGAAATTGTTGATTGGATTCTGACTCTCTCTCCATTTTATATTTATTTGATATTCACATCAGTTGCATACCTGGAAAATATTATTCCCCCAGTTCCCGGAGATGTTCTGGTAGCTTTTGGAGGATATCTTGCTGCAGAACAGATTATAAATTTTATACCTGTTTTAACGCTAACCACAGTGGCTTCGGTGGTTGGATTTATGAGCATGTATGCAATAGGCTGGTATTTTGGTGATAGGATTGAGCAAGAGGGCAGCCGGTTTTGGCTCATGCGTTTTATAGATGTAAAATATTTTGATAAGATTAATCGATGGATGGGCAGATGGGGGCAGGGGGTGATTCTTGCCAATCGATTTTTAGCAGGTACGCGATCGGCTATTTCTCTTGTTTCGGGTATTACCAAGACAAATGTTTACCCTACTATTATTAGTTCTTTTATCAGTTCCATTTTATGGAATACAATTTTGCTTTCATTTGGATGGGTTGTTCATGAAAACTGGCAGGTTATTGGCCACTATTTAAATGTATATGGCTGGATTGTGTTGATTATGATTGCCATCGGGATTGTGGCGCGCCTGATTTATAAGAGACTTCAAAAAAACATAAAGAATTAATAAAAAAAGTAATGGTTATTGTTGATTAGTATTTCAGATGTTCTTATACTTCAGGTCTTTCGCTTGCGGGAAAATTATGCCTCCAAGTAGAAGAAGAGAGGGTGAGTAGGATTTCATATCTGCACCTGTTGATGAGTGTTTTTTGAAATTTTGGAAATGCCAGTGTAGCTCAGTGGTAGAGCAGCGGTTTTGTAAACCGCCGGTCATCGGTTCAAATCCGGTCACTGGCTCTCTCTATTTATATATTTGATATATAATTAGAAGTACGGGGGGGATACCAAAGTGGCCAACTGGGGCAGACTGTAAATCTGTTGTCGTGAGAC
>CAYRDO010000270.1:0-4491 GCA_964422985.1 uncultured Rhodohalobacter sp.
AATGTAAGTGCTCTATATAAAGCACCCGAATCGAGATATTGAATATCAAGCAATTCGGCTATTTTTTTTGCGGTAGAACTTTTGCCGGATCCAGCCGGCCCATCGATTACAATGATCATATCAGAGAACAGCTAAATTAAATTTTTTCTACTTAAGATTCAATCACTTCTTGTAAGTTGAATCCAGAAGCGTTAATTTTATGGTTCTGTAAACTAAAAGAGTATTATAAAAATTTATTGATTCGTTATGCCACAGCATCAATCAGCAATTAAACGAATGCGCCAAAACAAGAAGCGCAGAGCACACAATAACGCACGACGTTCTAAGATGCGAACGCTCGTTAAAAAAGTGTTAGACACAACTGACAAAGAACAAGCAGAGAAGCATTTGAAAGATGCAGTAAGTTTAATCGACAGACTGGCTGTTAAAAATGTAATTCATCCGAATCGTGCAGCCCGAAAAAAATCACAACTTACAACACACGTAAATAACCTGTCGTAACATTGTCTAAAGCTCTGCTTGTTATACTTGACGGTTTCGGTATCGCAGAAAATCCTGAAGTTAGTGCGGTTGACAAGGCAAATAAGCCTTTCTTCGATTCGCTTATCAAGAAGTATCCCCATGCACAACTCTCTGCAAGTGGCGAAGATGTGGGGCTGCCAGAGGGGCAGTTTGGAAATTCCGAGGTAGGACACCTTAATATAGGCGCCGGACGAATCGTATGGCAGGAGCTTTCTCGAATCAACAAATCTATCAGAGATGGAGATTTTTTCAAGAATAAAACTCTGACCGAAGCATTCGATAAAGCCAAAGAGAAAGGCAAGATCCATTTTATGGGGCTTTTTTCTGATGGCGGAGTTCACAGCAACAACGAGCACCTCTACGCGCTTCTCGAGATGGCCAAAAAATATAATCTCGAGAATGCATTTGTCCACGCTTTTACAGATGGACGAGACACCTCTCCCCACGGCGGCGCAGAATATTTAAAAGAATTTGAAGAGAAAGCCACTGAAATTGGTATCGGAGAGATCGCATCTGTTGTTGGACGATATTATGCGATGGACCGTGATAATCGTTGGGAACGAACCCAGAAAGCATACAATCTTCTGATTCATGGCGAAGGAACGGAAGTAAATGATGCTTCGGATGTTTTCGAGCAAAGCTACAAAAATGATATTACTGATGAGTTTCTAAACCCTCATCGAATCAACACGGCTAAAAACAGCCGAATTGAAAAAGGAGATGTCGTTGTATTCTTCAATATTCGTGGAGATCGTGCTCGGCAGATCACAAAGGCACTTTTCCAGGTCGGAGATATTCCTTTTGAGACAGAAGATCTCGATCTGCACTATGTAACTTTTACCGATTACGACGATACATTCAATTCATTCGCTCACGTGGCCTTCCCTCCTACCCGATTAAAAAATACAATTGGAGAGTATGTAAGTGCCCGGGGATTGAAACAACTTCGGATTGCGGAGACGGAGAAATATCCTCATGTTACCTATTTCTTTAACGGTGGAGAGGAAACGCCCAACGAAGGCGAAGAACGAATTATGGTTCCCAGTCCTAAGGTTGCAACGTACGATCTGCAACCGGAAATGAGCGCACCGGAAGTTGGCGATAAAGTGGTTCAAGGTTTAAAAAATGATTACAGTCTTGTTATTGTAAATTTTGCCAATCCGGATATGGTGGGGCACACAGGCGATATGGATGCTGCCATCAAAGCTGTAGAAACGGTTGATAAAGAGCTCAAAAAAGTTACTGAAACAGCTGCTAAAAATGGTTACGAAATTTTAGTTATTGCGGATCATGGAAATGCAGATTATATGATTCAGCCTGATGGAAGTCCTCATACAGCTCATACAACCGCTCCCGTACCTGCTGTTTTGGTCACAGAGAGAGATGTTGAACTCAAGAATGGAATCCTGGCTGATGTATCCCCAACACTCCTAAAAATGATGGATTTAGATCAGCCGGACGAGATGACCGGTTCATCTCTATTTTAAAAAATTCAATTCGCTTCTCACATTATTATAAATTCCTTTTTAATTGTTTGCATTTGCATTTTCACCACACTACTTTCGTAGGTGAATGAACTAAAAAACTACTTCACTCGTTACGCTAAAAAAGTTAGTAACGACAAATCTATTAGGTCCCGCTATGGAGGGTAATTTTTCAAGCAAAGTTCGTGACGTAATTCAATTCAGCCGTGAAGAGGCTCTTCGGCTTGGCCATGACTATATTGGCACCGAGCACCTCATCTTAGGAATCGTTCGATTAGGCGACGGTGTTGCCATTCGAATTCTGAAAAATCTGAATTGCGATCTATTCAAGCTCAAAAAAACAATTGAAGATACAGTTCGAGGAACCGGGGGTACGGTTACGGTGGGAAATATTCCACTAACCAAACAGGCTGAAAAAGTACTCCGCATTACCTATCTCGAAGCAAAACTTTACAAAAGTGATACAATAGGAACGGAACATCTTCTGTTATCTCTCCTGAGGGATGAAGAAAATATTGCTGCTCAAATATTGCAACAATTTAGTGTGTCGTACGATGCGGTACGTGAGGAACTTGATATGATTATTTCCGGTAACACCCGGGATGCAGATCAAACTGACACCCGGACGGCAAGTTCTTCAACGCCACCGTCGTCATCCAAAGGTTCAAAATCATCCGGTAGCTCCAGAGAAAAGAAAATGGAAAAGTCAAAAACACCAGTACTTGACAATTTTGGCAGAGATCTTACCCAGCTCGCTGAGGATGGTAAGCTCGATCCGATTATTGGTAGAGAAAAAGAAATCGAGCGTGTGGCTCAGGTTTTGAGTCGCCGCAAGAAGAATAACCCTGTTCTGATCGGAGAACCGGGAGTTGGTAAAACCGCAATTGCTGAGGGTTTGGCATCCAGAATTGTTGAGCGCAAAGTTTCGCGAGTGCTTTATGATAAGCGCGTGATTGCTCTTGATCTCGCCGCCCTTGTGGCCGGAACCAAATACCGTGGTCAATTCGAAGAACGCATGAAAGCGGTAATGGGTGAATTGGAGAAGACAGACAACGTCATCCTCTTTATTGATGAGCTTCATACAATTGTAGGAGCCGGTGGTGCAAGCGGTTCACTGGATGCATCAAATATGTTGAAACCGGCACTTGCACGTGGCGAAGTTCAGGCGATAGGCGCAACCACCCTGAATGAATATCGACAGTTTATTGAAAAAGATGGTGCACTGGAACGACGTTTCCAGAAAATTATGGTTGATCCAACCTCCATCGATGAAACCCTTGAAATCTTAACGCAGATTAAAGGGAAGTACGAGAAGCATCACAGTGTTCGATATGAAAAAGATGCAATTGATGCTTGTGTGAAATTGACTGATCGCTATGTAACAGACCACTTCCTGCCTGATAAAGCGATTGACGCTTTGGATGAGGTTGGAGCTCGTGTACACCTCTCAAATATTACCGTTCCCGATCATATTCTTGAACTCGAGGAAGAGATTGAGAAAACGAGCAACGAAAAAAATTCGATGGTCAAAAAGCAGCGGTTTGAAGAAGCTGCAAGGCTTCGGGATACCGAAAAGCGGTTGATCGAAGAATTGGATCAAGCTCAAAAAGAGTGGGAAAAAGAATCCGAGCATATTGTTTATGATGTTACGGAAGAGGATGTGGCATCTGTTGTAGCAATGATGAGCGGAGTTCCCGTCAACAAGATTAGCCAGAAGGAAGGTCAGAAGCTTCTCAAAATGAAAGAGGAGCTTGGTAAAAATATTGTTGGTCAGGAGGAAGCGATCAACAAACTGACGAAAGCAATCCAACGAACTCGAGCCGGATTGAAAGATCCAGCACGACCTATTGGATCTTTTATATTCCTCGGACCTACAGGTGTAGGTAAAACCGAGATGGCTAAAGTACTTGCTAAATATCTGTTCGATAAGGATGAAGCCCTGATTCGAATTGATATGAGTGAATACATGGAAAAATTCAGCGTATCACGATTAGTAGGTGCACCTCCGGGATATGTTGGATATGAAGAGGGCGGAATTCTGACTGAGAAAGTTCGGAGAAAACCTTATAGCGTAGTTCTTCTCGATGAGATTGAGAAGGCTCACCCGGACGTATTTAACATTCTTTTGCAGGTTCTGGATGATGGAATTTTGACTGATAGCCTCGGCAGAAAAGTTGATTTCAGAAATACCATTATTATCATGACCTCCAACATTGGTGCGCGTGATATTAGAAATATGGGTAAAGGAATCGGGTTTTCTTCAGGTGACAGTAATTTCGATTACGCTCAGATGAAATCGACGATTCAGGATGCCCTGAAAAAAGTCTTCAACCCGGAGTTCCTGAACAGAATTGACGATGTTCTCACGTTCAGACCTCTCGAGCGAGAAGATATATTCAAGATCATTGATATTCTTTCTGATGAGTTGTTCGTCAGAATCCGAAATCTTGGGTATGAATTGGAGCTCACAAAAGGTGCCAAAGAC
>CAYRDO010000271.1:0-4435 GCA_964422985.1 uncultured Rhodohalobacter sp.
GTCAGATTATCCGGCAGGGTATATCCTTCGGCAATCCAGTCGTTTTCTTCAGAAAAAAGTTCTTCGCGAATTTCAAAAATTTCTCCTTCTGCTCCATTTTTCACATTCTCAATTCCATAAAACTCACTGTGTTCTGCCATTACAGATCGATACAATTCTGTAAAACGCCGGTTGCTTTGCATCTCCGGATAATCGTCCATCATGGATTGAATAGCGGCAAACGCTTTGTTGATATATTCCTCAGCCTGAACCAGATCACCTTGCACCTGAGCATCAATCGCCAAAACATGCATTTTATATGCATTCGAAATTCTTCTCAGAACCTCTTTATCAACCTCGGTAACCTCTTGGGTATCCGTTTCAACCTCAACTTCATCCCTGCTTTCAATCAGCGGATTTGTGTAGGGAAGTAACTTTTTAGGGACCTCTGCTTCTGTCGCCTCCTCTTCCTGATTTTGTGAGTAAGCAATATTACCAATCAGACAAAAGGAGAGAATTAGGAGGAACTGTTTCATGGATCTTTTGAGTGTTATTTAACTGAGTTAATGGTTAATCCTGATACGGTACTTTCGATAGGAAGCGTTACTATCAAAAAGTTGAAAAACGAAACAATTGTCAATTCAATTGTAAAGAAATTTGCATTAATTATTATTTGCTGTCCATTTCTGTACAATAGGCCAACGGCGACCGATGCCAAATGCTTTTGAACTGACTTTTAAAATGGGAGCTGCCTGATACCGTTTAAATTCGTTGGCTTCCACCAAACGAATAACTTTATTCACTGTCTTTTCATCGTATCCATCATCAATAATAAACTGAGCTCCCTCTTGCAATTCAATATAACGATAAAGAATGTTATCCAACACATCATATTCCGGAAGGCTGTCTGTGTCTTTTTGATCCGGTCTGAGCTCGGCACTTGGCGGTTTGGTAATCGTCGCCTCCGGAATCACTTCTTTTTGATAATACTCATCATTTAACCAGCGAGCCATTTCGTACACCTGCGTTTTATATAGGTCTCCAATCACAACCAAGGCACCGTTCATATCACCATAAAGTGTTGAATAGCCGACGGCATATTCCGATTTATTTCCGGTCACCATCAAAAAGTACCCGAACTTATTGGCACAGGCCATCAATAGCACTCCCCGGATTCGGCTTTGAAGATTTTCCTCAGCTACACCAAAATCCGTCCCTTTAAAAATGGGCCGAAGCTGCTCGTTAAACTCATCAAAAATAGATTGAATGGGGATGTCCATCAATTCAATACCAAGATTATTCGCCAACTTTTCAGAATCGGAAACACTTCCTTCACTGGAAAATGTGCTGGGCATATTGATCGCCTTCACGTTTTCGGCACCCAGTGCTTCTGCCACAATTGTACAAACCAGGGCTGAATCTATTCCGCCACTCAAGCCAAGAATTACCGTATCTGCGATTCCCAGTTTATGAACATAATCATACACGCCCATTTTCAGCGCTTCAAAAATTCGCGCCGACCCTTTTTGGGGATATGTAAATTTTTGATTGTTCTTGTTTGCAGTAATTTTGTTTTCAGCGGGATTCCATTCCACATCAAAACTTCCTGACTTGAATGCTTCGAGTGATGCAATCACTTCCGCATCCGAATTCACAGCCAGGGAATCACCATCAAAAAGTACCTCGGTTTGTGCACCAACCTGGTTGCTGTACAACACAGGCAACCCCAATTTTTTGGCATGATTCCGAAGCATCCCCTCACGATTTTCATGCTTGGTTTTTGTAAACGGAGAAGCTGAAATGTTGATGATAATTTGCGCCCCGTCCTCTTTCAGGAGTACCGTTGGATCCGTCTCATACGTATGATATTGAACTTCATTTTCATTGTACCAGATATCCTCACAAATAGTCACGCCGAGTTTCGTGCCATCAAGTTCAAGGCATTTGAATGTGTCGTTCGGCTCAAAATATCGGAGATCGTCAAACACATCATACGTAGGCAGCAACGTTTTGTGTACTTCCCCAAGTAATTCACCATCTCGTGTGAGCAAGGCGGTGTTATACATCTGCCTTCCGACATCTTCATTTTTGGTGATGCTTCCAAAAAGAAGAGCCGTATTCTTTGTGGCTTGAATGATCTTCTCATTATGCTCATAGGCCGATCTTTGAAACGCCTTGTTCTCCAAAATGTCCTGCGCCGGATATCCAATCAGCACCATCTCCGGAAGAATCAGCAGATCGATTTCATCTGACTCTGCTTTCTCCAGCGATTCCAAAATCTTGGTACTGTTTCCGGTCAGATCACCAACAATAGGATTTAACTGCTCTACACGAATTTTCATACTTAATTCTTTTTTTGATACACGTTTTCTCCGGCTACCCAGGTTTCTAGAACATCAATCTGCCAAATTTCTGATGCCGGAACTTCAAAATAGTCGCGATCAATCACAATAAAATCCGCCCACTTTCCAGGCTCCAGTGTTCCTAACATATCTTCCTGATGAGCCGCATATGCTGCATCAATAGTAAAAGCGCGAAGAGCTTCAATTCGGCTCAAACTCTGTTCGCTGTACCAGCCTTCCGGCGGCCTTCCCTGGTGATCTTTCCGTGTAACGGCTGAATAGAGTCCAAAAAACGGATTCACATCTTCCACGGGAAAATCAGATCCCCCGGCGATTACCGTCCCCTGATCTAAAAATCGTTGCCATGCATAGGCCCCCTGAATTCGTTCGGATCCAACTCGATCCTCTGCCATATTCATGTCACTGGTGGCATGCGTTGGCTGCATCGATGCAATCAAATCAAAAGCTTTGAATCGAGGAATATCTTCGAGAGCCACAACCTGAGCGTGTTCAATGCGATGTCGCATCTCACTCTGACCTCTTAATTCTTTCTCAACATATTCAAATCCATCCAACACCTGACGATTTCCGGCATCTCCAATGGCATGCACATTCATTTGATATCCCGCAGAAGCTCCTTTCATCAACATTTCATTCATCTCCTCCTGCGTATGAAACAGCAACCCCTCATTCCCGGGATCATCGCTGTAATCTTCTAACATCGCCGCACCGCGACTTCCAAGAGCGCCATCTGAATAAAGTTTTACACTTCGCAAGGCTAGCATATCATCCGCATAACTTTGGATTGGGCCGGCTTGTGAAAGCGAATCAAATGTGGCACCGGTTCCTGAAATCATCGCGTAAATTCGTGTTTTGAGATGACTACTGTCAGCGAAATTTTTATAGAGATTCCAGGTTTGAGCATCGATTCCGGCATCGTGGACGGAGGTCAATCCGTGTGCCGACATCTCCTTCATTGCGAGTCTCAAAGCTTCGCGATAATCCTTCTCCGTTTTTTCGGGAATACTATTTTCGATCAGGTTCATCGCCGAATCAATAAAAACACCTGTTGCATCTCCATTTTCATTTCTGATGATGCGTCCGCCGTTCGGATCTTCTGTTTCTGGTTCGATTCCAGCCAATTCCATTGCCTGGCTGTTCGCCCATCCGGCGTGACCATCAATTCGGGTTAAAAAAACCGGTCGATCCGCGATGACTTCATCAAGATCTTCAGCGGTGGGAAATTCATTTTCCTCCCATAATACCTGGTTCCAACCCCGTCCCGTTATCCATTCCCGATCGGGATGTTCGGCTGCAAACTCTTCAATTGTCTGCAGCGTTTCCGCCAGCGATTCAATTCCGGCAACATTCACATCCAGCTCTTGGATTCCAAGTCCCATCACGTGGGCATGGGCATCAATCAAGCCCGGCAACAGTGTATTCCCTTTTCCGTCGATCCTTTCAAAATTGGGATAGCTGTTTATAATCTCATCCTCAGCTCCGGTAGCAACAACTTTTCCATCCTCCACAACCAAAGCTTCAAATTGGTGCAGCGCGCCGTCCTGCAATGTGTATCCGTTTACATTGTGATAGACAAAACCGGTTTTTGTTGGGGTTTGATTGGAGCAAGCTGTGAAAAGCAGAACGCTGACCAATAAAGGAATGAATCGCATAAATAATTCAGGAGGTTAAAAAGTGGATATAATATAAAGAAATGGGCATAGGAGTACCATTGCTGATAGAAAAATCTCCCTTTGAGGGGAGACAGTGTTTTTCAAATGTTCTTGAAAAACTCAGAGGGGTGTTCACTATCGTAGTACATACCCATGCGCGTTCTTGGAAGGAGAATTTTGAATTTGAATGTGCCGCACATCATTGAAACAATTGACACAACTTTTACAAAATTCCTGGATGAATGGCGGTTCGATCAGAAGATCTTCTGTTTCATTAAGGGGGATAAAATCCAATTCAAGAAGCATTTGTTGATTGGACTCCAGTTCAGGGTCGATTCCTCTCTTTAACTCCCCGCCTACAACTTCGCACCTAAAATAAAATTCGATAGCGTGGTAGGGTTTTTCGATAAATTCATACACCCACATCAACTGTTTTATTTT
>CAYRDO010000272.1:0-4400 GCA_964422985.1 uncultured Rhodohalobacter sp.
TGTTCTAAATCATCACCTGATCGAATCGCTGGGAATCCAAAATAAAATCAATAACTATCAAGCCGCACAAGTTGAATCAATTTCTTTGTTGATGGATAAGAATAATGCCATGGAGATTTTACAGAATCATCATGTGGACTGTGCGAAGACATATCCATTGACTGACAATATCAATGTAGAGAAAGAGTTGAACCAAATTTCTGTCTCCCGTCGCTATGTTTTTAAACCATCAGGCGGGGCCGCCGGAATCGGTGTTTTTGGCAGCTCAGAAAATGGAGTCGATATAAAACAGCTTATTCAGCACTTGCAAAATTTAGAACGCCACAAAAAATTACCAGCTCGCTTTCAAATTCAAGAATTTCTACAGGGGGTGCCATATGGTGTTTCTGCGGGTTTTGATGGGAATGGCCATTTCGAAATTTTTGAAATCCATCAGCAAATCATTAAGGATGGGAAGTTTATTGGGGGGCGATGGTCGCCTGACATCGAAAATAAGCTAATAGAGAAAGCGTCTCTTTTGTACCGACAATTATCAGAAATAGAACAACTGTCGCTCGTAGGTCTTGTTTGTCTGGACATTGTTGATGGAAAAATCATTGAAGTAAATCCCCGCCTAACTGCATCCGCACCTATCTCGCATATCCTTCGTTTAGAGGAGCGGCTTTCAAATCATATCCCCGGCAATTTTAAGATTCGCCAAATTGATCTAAATACACGTTTGAATGTGCCGTATGACTCTTTGAAAAATGGGAGCTTATTGAGTCTAATTGAGTACATCCGTAAGGAATTCGAGGTACTCATACTGCCACAAGGGCTTAACCCCTTCGGACCTTCACGGTTTATTTTCATTAATGACGATCAATCAGGTTCAGCACAGAATACATTCATCAGACGAATATCTAACTCTCAATAAAACAGCATCAAACATTCCGAATGATTTGAGCGCCTGTCCGTTGTAATCATCAAAAAAACTGGAGTAATCCTGCTACTATTATACACATCTGCTACAGTTTGAAACCTAGTAAACTTGCACAATGTAGCAGGATGAACTCCAACTGTTTGTGATGGTGATCAAGACGAAACGCTTTAACTATACCGCTGTTGGGAACGGCATTCTCCAGTTGATATTAATATCGCGTGGATAACCGCCATCAACACTCCAGCCATTGGCAGGATTTACACGAATGTAACGAACTCCTTTAAAGAAGTAGATCCGCTGATTCGTTTCACTCCAATGCGCAGCATCTACGCCGCTGGCAAAATCACTTGGAAAGCCCGGCCAATTACCTGTAATGGGTTTGGGATATCCCGGATCGACATTCCAACCGTTGCTTGGATCAACACGGATGTATTGAGACCCCTTGAAGAAATACATCTTCTGATTCGGCTTACTGTAAAGAGCTGCATCTACTCCATTGGCGAAATCTGACGGGAATCCCGGCCAGTTACCAGAGATAGGTTTTGGATATCCTGATTCAACCTGCCATCCGGCACTCGGGTTCACGCGAATGTACTCACTGCCTTTAAAGAAGTAGATCCGTTGATTGGTTTCACTCCAAATTGCCGCATCGATACCATCAGCAAAAGAAGAGGGAAATCCGGGCCAGTTTCCTGCAATAGGTTTGGGATAGTCGTTGTCTAAATTAAATCCCGTATATCGCACATAATATTTCTCGGAGAACATGTACAATTTGTTGTTTGCGAAACTATACAGAGCACCGTCTATCTTGTCGAGAAATGCTTCCCAACCGATATGAGGCGGTGTAAAGTCACACAAATCAGTTAACGTATTATTCTTCATGAGGCAATTAACAGGAGTTGTGGCACAAGTGTCACAGTTTCCATTTACCTGCTTAAAGAACCGGCCGTGACTTGTATCGCACTTACAGTTCGAGGAGGAATACTCATCCGGTGCACCAAAAATGTGGCCTGTTTCGTGGGCGAATATTCTATCGATAGAAGTCCACGTATCAAAATCACCGCTTGTTTGGCGCATCACCACCCGCAACCCACCTGCGTAAGCAAACCAGGCGGTCGGCATTTTGGTAAAGAAGGTTACATACCCAAACTGAGCACCCACAGCATTTTGAAAAAACTCTGTCAGTTGAGCAATACCATCGCCACCTGATGGAAATCCAAGCTGATTAAGCGCCGGATCGCGCCATTTTTCTTCGGCATCCCATCCAAGTCCAACAGGTTTCGGATAACCGGAGTCCATCTGCCAGCCGTTGTTGGGATCTACCCTCACATATTGATTGTAGAATCGATTTCGTTTGAAGAAGTATATTTTTTGATTGGTTTCACTCCATAAAGCTGCATCTATTCCTTCATTGAAATCACCGGGTAATCCGGGCCAGTTATTCTCAATCGGTTTCGGATATCCCGGATCCACCTGCCAACCATTATTAGGGTCAACACGAATATATTGATCATCCTTAAAGAAGTAGATCTTTTGGTTCGTCTTGCTCCACAATGCTGCATTTACTCCATTGGCAAAGTCACTCGGGAAACCCGGCCAGTTACCGGAAATGGGTTTCGGATACCCCGCATCCACCTGCCATCCGTTGTTTGGATCCACACGAATGTATTCGCTGCCCTTAAAAAAGTAGATCTTTTGATTGGTCTGACTCCACAGCGCTGCATCTACTCCATTGGCAAAATTGCTCGGAAATCCCGGCCAATTACCGGAGATCGGTTTGGGATATCCCGCATCGGCTTTCCAACCATTATTGGGATCTACACGAATGTATTCGCTGCCCCTGAAGAAGTATATTTTTTGATTGGTGTCACTCCAGAGTGCGGCATCCATGCTCCGATAAAAAGGTTCCGACAGGCCCGGCCAATTGGCCCCTTCCCAAGCTGTGAAGCTGTTCAAATTTACACTCAACGTAGAATATGCCCAGGAAAGATTGGCACGTGGTTCGTTGGTAGCTAAAGTGTCCAGCCCATCCTGAACTTCTGCAAGTATGTGGGCTTTTTCTGTATTACTTATTCCATAGTCACCCGGGCCGGCTACATACACAATACCGACCGAGACTGAGTTAATCATTCTTTCGTTTGCCATAACTTAATATTCCTCCCTTACGCATGAACCTGATAGTTGTTTTTTCTCTTCTGTTGATTCCCCGGGTTTGCTTTTTCTCTTCATCTCTCGGTAATCTTCCGAATTTCGAATTTTTAAAGCTTCCAGAAACAATGATTCGGATTCATCCAAATCTGCTTTTACCTCTTTGATAGAGTCTAACTCAACAATCCTGGCATTAGGTAGTTGTTTTTTCAAATCTCTCTCTTCTTCCTTAGACACTTCAATGACCATAAATCGCCCGCCACTGTCATGTCTTACTTTTGCACCTGACGAAGAGATTGTGTTTATCGCTTTCTTCCGTTCGATCCTTTGTCCCATTCTTACATCTGTGGATCTCTCCTGTTTTTCAAGGATTAGAATCTTCTTCTCTTTATCATTTTTCTTTCTTCCATTCATATATAATTCTCCCTGTTTTTAGGTTTTAAAGGCAAGCTGACACCTATTCTTAAATCGAATGTAATTTTTATGATTGTGTTATGCAACGAAGTATTGAAATTTTCTAATATTTTAAGAGGCACGAACTACCATTGACACTTAAATTCTTTCCAACCATATTGAATCGTTATCGCTTTTTTTTGGGAATCTGGTTATTTCTAACAGTTTACTTCCTTCAACTGCCATCAAAATTTGCATCTCACTAATCGTTGATTTATGTCAAATTATAATCTAATTATTTTGATATCCGGTCTGATATTCTGCCTGGTATCGTGTCAATCAGCTGAAACCGACCTTGAAATCATGAGTGTGCAAGGGCCGGTCAGTGTGTCGGAAATGGATACCACCCTTGTTCATGAGCACGTCATGGTCGATTGGATCGGCGCTGACAGTACGGGTTATCACCGCTGGGATCGGGATCAGGTTGTGGAACGGGTTCTCCCCTACTTTTTAGAGGCCAAAGAAAAGGGAGTGAATACAATTTTTGATTTATCCCCGGCTTATCTCGGTCGTGATCCGTTTATCCTCGCCGAGTTATCTGAACAATCCGGTTTACACGTAGTTACCAACACCGGCTTTTACGGTGCAGTTAATAACACCTACATGCCGCAAATTGCATATGACAGTTCTGTCGAAGAGATCTCCGAAATATGGATTGATGAGTTTGTAAATGGTATTGACGAAAGCGGCATTCGCCCCGGCTTTATGAAAATTTCGGTCGCTGTTGAAGACCCCCTGTCCGATCTTCATCAAAAAATTGTAGATGCCGCCATTTCCACACATCTTGAAACCGGAATGACAATCACTTCGCACACCATTGGTGATGTTCCTGCTCTTGAACAAATTGAACGTTTGAAAAGTAACGGAGTCTCTCCGACCG
>CAYRDO010000273.1:0-4377 GCA_964422985.1 uncultured Rhodohalobacter sp.
GTAATCCCGAAACTACAACCGGCGGTCGTGCCCTGAAATTCTACTCTTCCGTTCGGATTGATATTCGCCGAATCGGTTCCATCAAAAAAGGAGATGAAGTGATGGGGAATCGCACGAAAGTGAAGATTGCCAAAAACAAGGTGGCTCCCCCATTCAAAGTGGTTGAGTTTAATATTTTATATGGACAAGGCATTTCAAGAACCTCAGAAATTCTTGATCTCGCGGTAGAGTACGATATTATTGAAAAACGCGGAAGCTGGTATCGATACGGTGGCGAACCGATTGGTCAGGGAACAGATGCGGCAATGCAGTTTCTCGAAGAAGAAGAGGAGTTATGCAACAAAATCGAGAAAACCGTCCGTGATAAATTGATGCCGCCTGAAGACGAGAAGGATGACGAAAAAGATGAGAAAAAGGATAAAGAGAAAGAGAAGGAAAAAGAAAAAGCTGAACAGGATGAGTAACATTCAACAGGCCTCGGGAAATGCTGAATCAGAAATTGAGAACAAGCTACCGCTGCCCGTTACGAAGATTACCGTTCAGAAAAAGAATAAAGACAGATTCTCTCTTTTTCATGATAAACTGTTTCTGATAGGAATTAGCCGAAAAACCCGGAATGATTTCTCGATTCAAGAAGGCGTCACATTGACGCCTTCTTTATTTCGGCAATTAAAAGATGCAGAAGATCTGGTTGCCATTAGAGAAGCCTGCTTCAGATATTTATCAAGAAGAGATCATTCCTCTTTCGAACTCAAACAAAAAGTGGGAAAAAAAGGGTATAGCCAAAACGACATTGATCAAGTCATTCAAAATTTAGCCGATAAAGGGTATCTGGATGATAAATCCTTCGCTACAAAGTTTGTAGAAGAGAAAACAGAGCTCAATCAATGGGGCCCGAAAAAGATCAAATCTCATCTCTATAAAAAAGGAATTGACCAGAAAATCATCGAAAACGTCCTTTCCAATAAAACTGATGATTTGCAGCAACAACAGATTTGTGTAGATTTAGTATTGAAACGGAAGCGTCATTTCTTGAGAGAAGAGGACGCCTACAAACGGAAACAGAAGATATACCAATATCTTGCTGGGCGCGGTTTTTCCGGTTCAATAATTAAAAAATCGTTACCCCGCATTACGGACAAACTCGATGCTTAGAAATCTTACATTAGAAAAAATAGTAAAGTCGATCCTGTTTGCAGCCGGCATTTTAGTTGTAGGATTGATTTTATACAACTACAGTAGTCTCGCGGTGTATGCAATCATCGCGCTCCTTTTTAGTTATCTGCTTGAGCCGTTTGTAAACCGAATGCAGGCTGCCGGAATGTCCAGAACCATTGCGATTATTATTACCCTGATGACAGTTCTTCTCGTTCTCATCTGGATTTCAACCAGCGTGATTCCTATCGTAGCAAATCGTATGGCCATTTTAGCCCGACAGCTACAGAGTGAGAACCTGGCAATCATTGCTCAACAGGTTGAGTTCCATCTCCGAACCTATTTTGATTTTATTCCAAGCGGCTACCTTGAAGAAAATATCACCGGATTTATTGAAGACATTTTTAATTTTGGCCGTCTTTCAAACGTATTGGGAAATGTCATTGCTATTTTTACAAATCTATTTGCCGCATTTTTGGTGATTCCTTTTGCCACATTTTTCTTTTTAAAAGATGGGTATAAAATTCGGCGTGATCTGATGAAAATGGTGCCAAACAAGTATTTTGAAACCACTCTAAGCTTGATTGACAAGATTGAAAGTCGGCTTGGCTATTACTTCAGAAGTGTGGTACTTCAATGTACACTGGTAGGAATAGCATCCTGGCTGGCCCTTTCCGTTGCCGGCCTCAACAATGCAGGAACGGTTGGAATTATCATCGGCGTAGCGAATACCATTCCTTACTTTGGCCCGGTTCTCGGATACCTCATATCCATTGTTATCTCCATCATTGAAACCGGTGATTTCTCATTGGTGATTCCCTGCATTATCGCTGTGATGTTCGCACAAATATTGGACAACGTCATTTTGCAACCCCTCATTTTTTCAAAATCTGCGGATATGCACCCGGTTGCAATTCTTTTTATTATTCTGATTGGTGCTCAGACGGCCGGCATCTTCGGGATGCTCGTAGCCATTCCGATCGCTACAATCATAAAAATTACGGTTAACCAGATTATTTGGTCCTTTAACAATTACCAGGTTTTTCGTGAAGGAAAACGTCCGTTTAAACAGATTATTCAGGGATCAGATTCAGCGGATATTCAATCCGGCTGAATGATATCCGCCCACTTGGTTATATCTGCTGTTTAACAACCTTGGTAAGCTTCTCTAATGATTTTTTCCACTGAGGACGGCCATTCCATCGATGCTCATCTACTTCTTCGGAATGTTTAAGATCGTCTTGAAAATGTTTATTCAACGTAGAAGCTAGTTCTTCATCGATAATCACCAAATTCACCTCGTCGTCTTTCAGCATAGATCGGTGATTGAAGTTGGCTGAACCAACACAGCTCACAGTTTCATCAATGGTAATTATCTTTGCATGCAGCATGGTCTTTTGATAGTACCAAAGATTTACACCAGCTTCTAAGAGTGTTTCAAATGCATCCTCTCCGGCCAGTCGGGCTATTCCTTTGTCTGTATGCCTGCCGGGCATCAGAATATTTACTTCAACTCCTCTGTCAACGGCCTCACTTAATAATTGGATAATATTATGATTAGGATTGAAATAAGCTGTAGTAATGTATATGCTTTCCTGTGCGATTCTGATCAATGTTTGATAGAGCATGATAATATCACTCCACCGCACCGACGCCGCGGTACGCACACATTGGATTAAAGAATCCCCATAATCATCGGGGCGACCAATATGATCTTCTTCCCAAACCGGATCAATGGGAAGGAAACCCATTGTTTCTATCCAATTTTCCATAAAGGCAGCTTGCAGGCCACTTACTGCCTCACCTTTTATTTTGAAATGGGTTTCTCGCCATTCAGATGGATCTCTAGCGTCTCCCTCCCACTCTTCAGCGATACCAACTCCTCCCGTAAAAGCCACCTTTTTATCACATATTAATACTTTTCGGTGGGTTCGGTTATCGGTTTTCCAAACTTTCCATCGTACCAGAGGACGGAACCACTGTAGATCAACTCCATGATTTATCATCATTTTGGATAATTCTTCAGGCATAAAAGTGGCCCCGTAACTATCCAATATAACCCGAACCTGTAATCCTTCATCTGCTTTTTTAGAAAGGGCTTTAGCAAACTCGACAGCTATTTCCCCTGACCAATAAACAAATGTCAGGAAATCAATTTGCTTTTCGGCATTTTCTATGGCCTCCAGCATAGCTGGAAAAATCTCTTTCCCATTCAGCAAAACCTCTACTGAGTTATTTTTCGTAAAAGGAATGCCTAATGTGTTTTCAAGTACATTTTTATATTGGGTGGGATCTTTAGCCAAGGGTTCTGGAGTTTTTTATGATGCTAAAATCACAGTGTCCGAATTCCTCCAATATACTAGAACTTTTTATTTAACAGAAGACTTACACCAATGCGTTTTAAACTGTAGTTCTTCGGCCAAATATTAATGAAATAACAAAAAGCACTAAGAATATATAGAATAAAATCTCAGCGATTCCCGCTGCGGCTCCGGCTAACCCGCCAAAACCTAAAACAGCTGCAATGATTGCGACTACTAAAAATGTAATACTCCACCGTAACATAGTTTACTCCTCTTTTTGAATTAACTTTTTGATCTTAACAGAACAATTCCAATCACCAAAACAAATACTGATATGATTACCGGAATTGGGTCTCCTTTACTTACAACAACATCGGCACCTAGAAAACCAAAACTCTCACTATTATTCAGATAATTAATGCCAGTATAGATTGTGGCTATAAGGCCGCCGATTGTAAATATAGATCCTATTGTTTTCTGCAATTGTTTTTTTGATTTATTTGATTATTGCTATTGTTTAAGACAGTAAAATCAGTTGTTTGTTCCCAAATTATCGAACAGTTCATAATTATGATCAGAGATGTAGCATTAACTGACGCTGAAAGAATCCGCGAGATTTACAATAAATATGTTGTGGAGACTCCGGTTACTTTCACTGAAGAACCCCTTTCATTAAGGGAGATTGAAATACTCATTCAAAGAATTATCAAAAACTTTCCATGGATTGTTTATGAAGAAGATGGACAGCTAATCGGATTTACATATGCGGACAAATGGAAAGAGAAAAGCGCTTACCGAAATACCGTAGAAACCAGCATTTATCTTGATTCGGATCACATTGGCAAAGGAATTGGCTCAAAACTTAAAAAAGCGATGATTGAAGAGCTGAGAGAACATGGATTTCATTGTGTAATTTCTG
>CAYRDO010000274.1:0-4356 GCA_964422985.1 uncultured Rhodohalobacter sp.
AAAACCGTGTGACGATTGAAGGAGCCGTTTACAAACCCGGAGATTACGAACTAACCGAAGGGCTAACCCTTTTAGAGCTGATTGAAAAAGCCGAAGGGGTAACTGAAGATGCGTATCTAGAAAGGGGTATTATCTATCGTAATATGGATAATCTCATGCTTGAAAGTATTCCGTTTTCGGTTCGGGATATTATTAACGGAAATTCCAGGGATATCCAATTGAGGCGAAACGACCTTGTAAAAATATCTTCACGATTCGATCTGCGGGAAACCCACACCGTAGCCGTTCGTGGAGCCGTAAATAATCCCCACAGGTTTGAATACCTGCGAGGAATGACATTACAGGATGCGATTCTTATTGCCGACGGTTTACGTGATGAAGCCGCCGCATACAGAGTTGAGGTTGCCCGCCGTGTGGTAGATGCTGATACGCGAGTGAAAACAAACCAGATCGCAGATATATATGAATTTGAGATCGATGAGGATTTCACATTCCAGGAAGGAGACAGTGAGTTTGTTCTGGAGCCTTACGATATGGTTTTTGTCCGTACGAAACCGAATTACCAGGAACAGCTTACCGTACAAATTGAAGGTGAGGTTCAATATCCCGGCGAATATGTACTGGAACGAAGGGATGCAAAACTTACCGACCTGATTCGGCAAGCCGGCGGATTATCCGATTTTGCTTATCCAGAAGGAGCATCCATGGATCGAATATTGGAAATCACCACCCGACAGGTTGAAGTTGATGAGGGGTCCGAGGGGCGGTCTGAGACACTTTCCGACTTGAATTTGGAAAACGTCAATCTAAACAGGTTCAGAACCGTAAACGATACGACCTACACTCCTGTCGGTATCCGGCTCGATCAAGCACTTCAAAACCCGGACGGCATTAATAACATCCGCCTGCAGGAAGGGGATGTTATCCGAATTCCAAGAAACCTGAATACCGTTCGGGTGGAGGGAGGTGTACTTTCTCCTGTAACGATGCGCTTTGTGCCCGGCAGAGGACTCCAGGGGTATATCGATAATGCAGGTGGTACTACCGAACGAGGCGAACGGCACAGAGCCTACATTGTATATGCAAATGGCGAAGTGGATCGAGTGCGGCGTTTCTTATATATCAAAAGCAACCCTGATGTAAAACCCGGCTCAACGATTATTGTACCGGAAAAACCACAGAGTCGTGAGATGTCTGCCCAGGAGCGGATCAGTATTGCGTCTAGTGTAGCTTCTACCGCGCTGTTGTTTATCACCCTCTTAGACAGAATTCAGAATCAATAAGATTTATTATTATCAGAGAAGTGACGCCATCTATGTTACTTCTCTGAATTTAGTAGTATTTTATTTCTCCGAGAGATTCCCGTTATATTGAATTTCAGCTTTGGAAAGATACACTTGGTGGCGGGATCCAAACTTCAAATCTAAGTGACCTATCTTCATTAAGAATGAGTGGACCCATTACATAGAGTTTAACAGATAAAATTTATGAGCAAAGAGAAAACGGCATTAGTAACAGGGATTACAGGGCAGGATGGGGCGTATCTAACGGAATTACTCCTTCAGAAAGGGTACACCGTCCATGGTATCAAGAGGAGAGCCAGTCAGTTTAATACCGAGCGTATCGATCACCTGTATGAAGATCCTCATGCTGATGATCCCTCGCTGTTTCTGCACTATGGGGATATGACCGATTCGATGAACATCACCCGGATTATCCAGGAAACGCAACCGGATGAGATCTATAACCTGGCTGCGATGAGCCACGTTCAGGTCAGTTTTGAAAAACCTGAATATACGGCAAATGTAGACGGTATCGGTACCTTGCGAATACTTGAAGCGGTTCGGCTGCTGGGGCTTGAGGAAAAAACAAAAATTTACCAGGCATCCACATCCGAGCTGTACGGAAAAGTTCAGGAAGTGCCTCAAAACGAAGATACGCCATTCTATCCCAGGTCGCCTTACTCGGCGGCAAAATTGTACGCGTACTGGATTACGGTGAACTATCGGGAAGCGTACAATATGTTTGCCTGCAACGGAATTCTCTTCAACCATGAATCGCCCCGAAGAGGTGAGACATTTGTGACCCGTAAAATTACACGGGCGGCCGCCAAAATTGCTTTGGGATTACAGGATAAGCTCTATATCGGGAATATGGACGCCCAACGGGACTGGGGGCACGCTGTCGATTATGTAGAAGCGATGTGGCTGATTCTCCAGCAGGATGAACCGGAAGATTTTGTGATCGCCACCGGAAAAACAACTTCCGTTCGTGATTTTATCAGATACGCATTTGCCGAGGCCGGAATTCAAGTACGGTTTGAAGGTAACGGGGTAGACGAAACGGGGGTGATCGATTCCATTGATGACGAATTGCGGCAAAACACATCATTTTCAATGGAACCGGGGCAGGAGATCATCAAGGTAGATCCGCGCTATTTCCGTCCCACAGAGGTAGACCTGTTGATCGGAGATCCTACAAAAGCGAAAGAAAAACTGGGATGGAAACCCAAATATGATTTGCAAACGCTCGTTAAAGATATGGTACAGTCAGATCTGAAGCTCTTCAAAAAACAGCTAACTCTACTCGATAATGGATATAAAATACTCAATCAGGCTGAGTAGTCAGAAAGAATACAACGGGATATGAAAAGAAGAATCCGTCAGATATTTCAGCTCCTGCCAAAGGGAGACAGGTTAAAAATCGGGGCACTCTTTCTGATGATGATTTTCGCCTCAATGATTACCCTTTTGGGGGTCGGGACAGTACCGGTATTTGTATCTGCGGTGATCGATGCGGATCGAATTCTTAGCTATCCCGTATTGGGAGAGTTTCTTACAAGCATCGGTGTGACCACCCCTCAAGAGCTGGCGCTTTTTGGTGCTTTCGCCCTTCTGAGCATCTACCTGTTTAAAAACCTGTTCATGCTTTTCTATAACTATACCAACGGAAAGTTTATGCTCAACAGGGTTCTCTTCCTACAGAACCGGATTTTCCGGGCGTATATGAATTCCCCGTACACGTTTTTCATTGGTCGGAATTCGTCAGAACTGCTGCGAAATATCAACAGTGAAGTGGGAAAAATTGTAGACGGCACGCTGAAACCCGCTTTAATGGTCTGCCTCAATGTGATTACAACCGTAGTGATTGTGACCGGTCTGATTATCGTAGAACCATTGATTACAGGCGTCGGTATTCTCTTCTTTGGCGGATTTACCTACCTGTTCCTGCGGTTGACCAAAAAATCGATCGCACGATATGGAAGTGAATCGCTGGCTCACCGTAAATCGATGACCAAGGCGATTCTGGAAGGTTTACAGGGATTTAAAGACGCAAAAGTTCTGAAACGCGAGAACTACTTTCTGCAACAGTACGATTATCATGCACAGAAACATAAAGGGTATGATATCAGGAACATGGTTCTGAATTCCCTGCCGAGACAGATTATTGAGATGATTGCCCTGAGCGGAATTCTTTTTATTGCGGTGATGATGGTCTTGCAGGGCAGGGAGGTATCCACCATTGTACCGATGATCGCTCTTTTTGGCGCGGCCGTGATGAAAGTGAAACCGTCGATCAACTCTATCATTGAAGATATCAACAAGTTGAGGTATAACATCTATTCGGTGGATGCGGTCTACAGGGATCTGAATCATCTGGAGAAAAAATATGATCAGAAACCGCCAAACCGCCTTGGTGAGAAACTGAAACTGCAGCATGAAATTTCTCTCCACAATCTTGATTATTCGTACCCGAACCAAAGCAAACCAGCCGTGCGGAATATTTCGATTACCATCCCCAAAAACTGGGCTGTAGCATTTGTCGGGCCATCCGGGGTGGGTAAAACTACATTGGTGGATGTGATTCTCGGTTTACTGGAGCCGCAAAAAGGCTCGCTGATGGTAGACGATAAAGATGTGTTTGAGAACCTGGACAAGTGGCAGAGAAACATCGGGTATATTCCCCAGTTCATCTACCTCTTGGATGATACCATCCGCCGTAATATCTGTTTTGGAATTCCTGACGACGAGGTGGATGAAGAGATGCTGGAAACGGCAATTGAAACAGCTCAGCTCAAGGATTTTATAGCGACGCTTGAAAAGGGAATTGACACCGTTGTGGGAGAACGCGGAATTCGTCTTTCGGGCGGACAACGACAGCGAATCGGGATTGCAAGGGCGCTGTACAATAATCCCCAGGTGTTGGTTATGGATGAAGCCACCTCCGCTCTGGACAACATCACCGAGAGGGTTCTCATCAAAGCTATTGAACGGCTGCGGGGCGATAAAACAATCATCATGATCGCCCACCGGCTGACCACCGTTAAAAATTGCGACACGATCTACATGATGAAAG
>CAYRDO010000275.1:0-4323 GCA_964422985.1 uncultured Rhodohalobacter sp.
TATTGCGAAGAGGTTTTCCCGGAAGAAGCCATTGTGTTGAGTAAATATTATGACATTGTTTTTGAATCCAGAGAAGACGCAGTATATGATAAAAAACGCTTGATGGTACCAAAAGAAGATTTAGAAGAGCGTCTCGAATTCCTGAGAAAATATAAAAACAATCAATTCGGCCAATTTTGGGATTTCCAGGAAGAAAATAACATTCACTCCGTTCGAGACCGTGATAGCGATTGGAATACGGGGCTTTCTTTGGTTGATCTGCTTGAGCAACAGAAGAAAAATGATGCTTCAGAAGCATCAACAAATTGGTCTGTTTAAGGAGATTGATTCAGAAATGACTGATCAGGAAATTACTCAGGAACAATTTAATGAGTTATTAAGTGATGCTGAATACCTCCTTGACGAGGCAGAAGCTCTTAAGTATGTGATCGATTCGGTTCCATACGATGAAACTCCTCCCGATGGTATGTCTATCTACAACATGCTAAAATTGATTGATCATGCCCAGGTAAATTACTACAGGCCAATTACTGAGCGTGTATTTGCTGAAAATAGAATGATTAAACTTTCCGATTTTGAGCATTATAAGGACACTTTTGAGGAGGAAACCGATAAGGATGAGATGAACATCCAGAAAACATTGAGTAAAATCATAAAACATCGGGCTGCGGTTATAAATGTTTTCAAAAGAATATCGCTAATTGATTGGGAGAGAGAACTAAGAGGAGAGAGTGGAGAGGATCTCATTCTTTTTGATCTTGCAAGAAAGATGGTTCGTGACGAGCGAAAAATCTTAAAAGAGATTGCTGATTTAGTGCTTATTTATCAAAATGAACAGCAGCATCAGCGAGAAATCAACAAGAAAGCTTCTCAAAAGAAATCTTCATAGGACACCGTTTTGTGGACACAATTATTCTCTATTTTAACTGTAATTGTATCCATACTCATTGTTCTTAAAGAGTTCCCCTCAGAATCACGAGATATAAAATACTCTGGCTTAATTGCACTGAGTTTATGGGTACTAGGGGATATATTCATTTCTTTAGAGATAACCTACTATAAAGTTATCCAGTTAACACTCCAATCGTGCTCATTATCGTTGGTATTGGTAATATTTCTGAAGTTCATTCGGCAACGCAAACCGATCATTTTTAGATATCCATACTATTTTGTGTACATGCCGCTTTTAATCCCTTTTACTCAATTAATTGTGATGGATACGAAAGTGATTGGCGAGATTATTTTTATGATTCTTCAAGGGATTTCAATCGTTGTATATATATTATTATCAATAGGTTATAGTTCAGAATTAAAAAATAAACTCTTAACGATAATCGGGGTATTACTCCTGTTATGGGGGTTTAGTTTTTACTGGATTCTAAAAGAGTATATTATCGTTTTTGAATGGGCCTGGGGACTTACAAATATGAGCGGAATGATCGCCTGTATATATTCATTTTCAGATCTGCTTGAACTAAATGAAAATAATTAAAATTTATAGCTGATGAAAATAGGAGACACTGTAGAAGATTTTGGATTACAAGATACCAAGGGAAATGATCTTAGATTATACGATCACCTGAAAGATGGCAAAGCTTTGATATTATTTTTTCCGTTAGCTTTTAGCAGCGTTTGTACAGATGAAATGTGCCATTATAGAGATAATATGAAACTCTATAACTCATTGAATGCTAATATATTAGGAATAAGTGTTGATAGTTTTTTTACATTGAGAGAATTCAAGCGGACAAATAATCTGCAATTTCCACTCGCCAGCGATTTTAATAAAGAAGTTTCCAGGCAGTTCAATGTTCTTAACAACAATTACTACGGAATGAAAGGCGTCGCTAAAAGAGCAGCATTTGTGATAAATCAGGAAGGAGTCGTAGAGTATACCGAGGTTTTAGAAGATTCAGGGTCACTGCCAAACTTTAAAGCCATTCAAAAGGCTTTGGAGAAGTAAATAGGGGAAGAAAGACGAATGTTTTCAGATATGATCAATCTTCATGTAGGTATCAACTTTACATAATATATATTATACGACAATTATATATACCCATTAAACTAATGGGTATTCAAAAAGCTTAATCTTCAGATACCTCGATATCGAAAACGCCTTCTTTATTTGGCTTTAGAATAATTTTATCAAGAATAGCGTCCATATTAATTCTGTCCTCGATCTTAAATTGATCTTTGTCTTTGTCGTGCGATGACTTTGCCACCAACCTGGATTTATCAATTACCAAAACAAGAACCTGTCTTCTCCCCTTAAAATTTTCGTTTAAATATTCTTTCAGTTGTTCTGCCTTTACACAAATAATTCCATTTTCGTACTTAGCTCCCTGCGGATCATAAAAGCCGCCTTTATTAAACTCTTGCCACTTTCGCTTTGATACCGGGTGAAATATTAAATTCGAACTCATGCTATTATTTTGATTCTGATTTCTTTGTTGCAATATGAAGAAGTGCATCGCCTTTATGAACAACCGGACAATTATTAATGCCGATTACGCGTCCTTCTAATTTACTTTTTAACGGTTTTTTCTCATTTCCGAATGGATCAGTAATGCTCCCAATTGTTGATTGATTTTCAACCCAATCTCCAAGCTTTAATTTGGACTGATACAGTCCCGCAAACGACGCACGGATCCAATCTGAATTTTCATATATTTCTGATTGATGGGGTTCAGGAGCTTCTTTTACCATCTTTAAATGCTTCAAAAGCCTTAGTGTACCATTAATTCCTTCTTGTATGCCGTTAGAATCGAATCTCAGCGATTCTCCGGTTTCATACACCAAAATGTGCTTTCCTTTCTTATATGCGGCTTTTCTAAAGGATTTATCAATCAGACCGGAGTGAAGAATAACCGGCGGCGCAAATGCCTTGGCCAACTCCAGATTTTTTTCAATGTTCAGCACACATCTTACCTGTGGCAAATTTGCACGGCTGCTTCCACCTGTATGAAAATCTATTCCAACATCAATGATGGGAATGATCTTTTTCATCATGGTATAAGCCACTAATTTTGCTAAAGATCCACTTTTACTCCCCGGAAAACTCCTGTTGATATCTTTTCCATCCGGAACACCACGAACATTCTGTATAAATCCATAAATATTCATCAACGGGATAGCTACAACGGAACCGCGCTCAAGTTTTAACAGCTTATTGGATACCAGCCGCCGTACAATTTCAATTCCATTGATTTCATCGCCATGCAATCCTCCGGTTAACAAAACCACCGGGCCAGGATTCTCAGATCGAATAACTCTGACGGGCAGATCAATATTCGTATAGGTTGGCAGCCGGGCAATTTGAAGATTTAACTTCCGATCTTCCCCCGGTCCAATTTTTTCACCATTAATCTGTAAAAAATCAGGCATCATTTTTAAATTTTCGGCGAGCGGAACTCTTATTTGACCGCTCTATCAACTTTTCTACGTATTCAATTATTTTATTTGCGATATCTTTCTTAGTAGCTTTCTCAATGCCTTCAAGTCCGGGTGATGAGTTTACCTCCAAAACTAGCGGTCCGCGCTCCGACTGTAGCATGTCTACCCCTGCTATAGCCAAATTCATCGCCTTAGCAGCCGTTAGTGCGACTTCTCGCTCTCTTTTACTCAATTTGATGAGTGTACCGCTTCCACCCTGATGAAGATTCGAACGAAATTCTCCTTCTTTACCCTGACGTTTCATTGCGCCTACAACTCGATTTCCAATCACAAAAGCGCGAATATCTGCTCCTTTTGCTTCAGAGATAAACTCCTGGACAATAACCCGGGCCTTCATACTATGAAAAGCTTCAATAATAGACTCAGCTGCTTTTTTTGTTGGCGCTAACACGACTCCATATCCCTGAGTACCCTCTAAAAGTTTGACAATTAGCGGAGCGCCTCCAACACTGTCGATAATTTTAGTGACCTCCTTGCTATAATTTGTAAAAACGGTTTTAGGCATTCCCACATTCGATCGTGCAAGAATTTGAAGGCTTCTAAGCTTATCGCGGGAACGAACAAGCGCCTGTGATTCAACAGCAGATGGAACGTTCATCATCTCAAATTGACGTACAACGGAAGCACCATAAAAAGTAACAGATGCACCAATTCTGGGAATTACAGCCGCTACATGTTTAATTTTTTCACCATTGTAGTAAATAGTGGGCTTATCTTGTTCAATAACAATATCACACTTCAAATGGTCTAAAACGACCGGTCTGTGCCCTCTTTTCTCGATACTTTCAACCAACCGTTTTGTGGAGTATAAATTCTTATTTCTTGATAAAACAACAATCTTTAATTCACTATCTGACATATAGTTACATT
>CAYRDO010000276.1:0-4307 GCA_964422985.1 uncultured Rhodohalobacter sp.
CGTTATCACTCATATATAGAACAATCGTATTTTCTTCGACTCCCAAATCCTCAAGCTTTTTGTTGATGCGCCCAACATTCCAGTCGATATTTTCTACCATCGCCAATGCCGCTGTTGTAAAAGTAGTGTCTTCCAGATCAGGTTCTTTGTGACGCATTTCAATACCTCGTTCTTCAACTCGCTGCCACCATTCATCCGGCACCTGCATTGGGGAATGAGGTGTGTTATAGGGGATGTAAGCGAAGAATGGCTCATCGTGATGGCTCTCTATAAAAGAGATTGCTTTGTTGGTAAAATCGTCGATGATATATCCTTCACCCTGAACAAGTTCTCCATTCCTCTCCAGGAAATTAGGACTGAAGTAATCTCCCCAATGACCGGATGCAAATCCGTAGAACTCATCAAATCCGCGACCATTTGGGTGATACGGATATTGCATTCCGTTATGCCATTTGCCGAAAATTCCGGTTGCATATCCCGCTCGTTGAAATATCTCGGCGATTGTTGTTTCATCCAGATCCATCCGTTCCCCGCCGGCCGATGTCCCGTGGACTCCACTTCGGGGATGATATCGGCCCGTCAAAAGTTCCGCGCGGGTGGGCGAGCAAACTGGACTTACATAAAAATTGGTAAAGGATGCTCCTTCGTAGGCCAGGGAATCAATATTAGGTGTTCGGATGTTTGCATTCCCATGAACACTCAAATCTCCCCAACCCTGATCGTCTGAAATAATCAAAACAATATTTGGTAAACCATTTTCCTCTACCTGATCTCTTTCACCGCACCCAAACAGTGAAAACATCAGTAGGACAGCCAAAAAAGTTGATTTCAATATATATGCCATCAGGGACAACTCCTCCCATTTTTATCGTACTCGTCCAAAATGTTCTCTAAACGATCAACCATATCCGGGTGGTCGAGCCAAAGATTGTTTGTTTCTGCGAGATCTTCCTCTAGATTATAAAGCTGGCCTTCCGGTCCCCCGGCTTCCGGCTCTATAGAAACAGGATCTGAGAAACCGCCTGAGCCAAGCGATTCGATCAGCTTCCATTGGCCATCCTGGATTGTACGAACTCCACGACTTGACACACTGACAACCGGAGGCCGAATAGATTCATCTTCAGACTGCTGCCCTGAAAGGGTTGGATACAGGCTGAAACTATCCTCTCCGGCATTCTGCGGTAATTCGGTGTTAAGAACGTCGGCAAAAGTAGCCATTAAATCCGTAAAGGAAATTGTTTGATTGGATACCGTTCCTTCTTCAACAATCCCGGGCCATCGCACGATGAATGGCATGCGGTGCCCGGCTTCATAGACATCTGCTTTCATTCCTCGCAGACCTCCCTGGGAATCGTGATCAAAATGCTCTTTGTCCTTGTCGAACCATACCGGCCCGTTGTCACTGGTAAAAATCACCAGGGTTTCCTGAGCCATATTTTGCTGATCCAAAGCCGCAAGTATTTCACCAATGTTTGAATCAACCATCGCCATAAAATCTCCATACATGCCGGCGCCGCTTGTACCTTCAAATTCTTCGGAAGGCAGCCACGGCGTGTGAGGTGCTGGGAACGCAACATACAGGAAGAGCGGCTGGTTCTGATTATTTGAACTGTGATTCTCGATCACCTCAATCGATTCATCCGTAAAGCGTGGCAAAACGTCTCTTAACTCAAGATCCGGTGAAATGCCCCCTTCCCGCCAGAATACACCCTGGATATCCGTCCAGATACCACCGCTGTAATTGTTCTCTATTGAATCTGATGGCGGATTTACAACACGATCATCCCGGATATAAAAATAGGGTGGAATATCTGTTGAAGCCCGAATTCCAAAAAAGGAATCGAACCCGCGATCTATCGGCCCGCCGGATAAAATTTGCCCTTCTTCATAGGTTCGATAGGCAGCGCGGGTATTATTTCCGCTTTCATCAGCACCTTCACGGCTGGCCTGTATGGCTGCTGATTCATCAAAGCCCAGGTGCCATTTTCCAACCATCGCCGTATGGTATCCTTCCGATTGTAACATGGAGGCAATCGTCATGCGATCTGCATCTATCACGGGCTGCTCCGGCCACACATTGGTATTGGTTCTGAAGGGATAGCGCCCCGTCAGCAATCCATACCTCGAGGGATGACAAACCGCACCGGGTGCATGGGCATCGGTAAACCGCATTCCTTCATTTGCAAATTTATCGAGAGTTGGAGTGGGAATTTTTGATTCAGGATTATAGCTTTTGAGATCGCCATACCCCATGTCATCAACGAGGATGAGAAGGATGTTGGGGGTATCTGTGATCTGTGAATTGTTATCAGCCTTAGTACAACCGATTAATAATAAAATAAACCCGAGAAGGATTGATAGATTGGATGAAAAGTATTTTTGAGTTTGATTATTCATCCCATGTATCATCTTCATACTGATCCTGTAATTCGTCGATTTTATTCTTCAGTTGCTGTTGTATCTCAGCATATTTTGGGTCATCATACACACTTTGGATCTGTTCGGGATCAGTCTCCAAATCAAACAATTCCCACTCATCATAAGCCGGATAGTGCACAAGAGTATATCGATCCGTCCGTACCCCATAATGACGAGCTACTGAATGCCATCCTCCTCCCACGTCGGGACCTTCATAATAGTGATAGTATACTGCATCCCGCCAGTCTTGCGGGTTTTCTCCCTTCAGCAACGGCACCATCGATTGACCCTGCATCCTCTCGGGGATGTCTGCATCCGCAAGTTCCAAGATAGTTGGTGCCAGATCCAGGTTTTGTACCAAACTCTTGTTTACAGAACCGGCCTCAATTCCTTGCGGCCAATGGACAATCAGTGGCATTCGCATCGACTCTTCATAAATCCAGCGCTTATCAAACCAGCCATTTTCACCCAAAAAGAAACCCTGGTCGCCCGCATAAATAATGATCGTATTGTCCAGTAAATTTTCCCGTTGCAGATACGAAATCATATTACCAACCTGGTCATCCACTTCCCGGATCACCCGCAGATAATCTTTTACATATCGTTGATACCGCCAACGTGTTCGTTCCTTCTCCGACCAGTTATCATAATTTTTATACAAATATTCATTATCCCGGGCGTATGCTTGTTTAATTCTTTCAAGCTGATCATTGGTCAACCTGTTGCCTTCAACTAATGACTCCCATCCCGGATTTATCTCTCCTGTTTCCGGGTCGAGCGGCACTTTCAAATCCCGTCCCCAATTCATCGATTGAGGACCTCCTTTTTCGCTAATTTCCATATCCTGTTCATGAGCAGCCGTTGTTAATCCTGAGTAGTCGTAAAAAAGAGTGGATGGCTCCGGAAGATCCCTGTCTTGATAATCGTTCAGAGCCGGGCCCGGCAGCCACTCGCGATGAGGCGCCTTGTGGTTATAAACCATCATAAACGGTTTGTCTCGGTCTCGCTGTAGCCGAAGCCATTCAAGCGCTCTTTCTCCGATTATTTCTGTGGTATGACCGTGCCGGTCCACGTCTCCTTCTTGGGTTCTCATCGTGGGATTGTAATACGGACCCTGTCCGTGAAGAACTTCGTAGTAGTCAAATCCCTGTGGTTCGGTCCCCAAGTGCCATTTACCGACCATGGCAGTTTGATAGCCGTTCTGCTGAAGAATCATGGGAAACGTTTCAAGGTCGAGTGAGATCGATTCTCCGTTGGTCAGCACTCCGTTCTTGTGGCTGTGCATGCCGGTAAGCAGCACGGCGCGGGAAGGTTTACAGATGGAATTTGTGACAAAGGCATTATCAAACCGCATCCCGCCTTCTGCCAGTCGATCAATATTTGGGGTGGGAGTATGATCCAGCTTCAAACCGTATTCCAACACATCTTGGTAAGCTCCGATGGATTGAGCTGTGTGATCATCGGAATACATTATGATGATGTTGGGCTTTTCATCGGATTGAACAGAAGTTTTATGACAATAACCTATTTCCGACAAAAAACAGATCAGAAGAAGGGGTAGGGAGATAAATAGTTTTTTTTTCATATACATTAATGAACTTTTAAAATCTCTAAACATTATTTTTGATTTTGTTCCTCATTCGGCCATGATGGAAACGGCGCATCCGTTTCTGCAAGCCAATTTTCCAGTTTACGTTTCATTTCTTCTTTTTTTGTTGGCATCTGTTCGGCCAAGTCATTTTGCTCATACGGATCTTCCCGGAGATTATATAATTCCATATGGTCAGTTGCATAAAACCTCATCAACTTCCATGGTCCCGATCGAACAACACTTACCGGACCGGTACGCCATCTTGCATTGGGATAGCCGGGAAAATGCCAGAACATCG
>CAYRDO010000277.1:0-4178 GCA_964422985.1 uncultured Rhodohalobacter sp.
ACGTATTTATTTGCCGGGTTGGCTACATTATTTTGAAACTCTGGTTACTCTTCTTCGTCTACAATCAAAACCAAACGTTGATGACTTCTGTACGTCTAAAAAGATGTACCAAGTAATTAATAATCTAAAAATACACTATGAAAAGAATCGTCCATCTACTCACGTGCTTTTTGCTTCTACCGTTGGTTACATTTGCACAAACTGAAGAGATCACCCTACAAGAGGCTGTTGACTTGGCGCTTGAAAATAACTATCAACTCAAGCAGGCTGAAAATACTCTTGAGTTAGCTGAAGGGGATATAAAAAGTCAATATGCAGATTTCCTGCCATCTGTTTCCGGTAATTTAAATGGGTCCAGAACAGCGGGTCAACAGTTTATTTTCGACCGTTTTAATGAAGGGTTGGATCCCTTTGTTAATATTACCTCTCAATCTGTCAGTGGTAATGTCAGTGCAGACCTTACACTCTTTGATGGATTCAATAATATTTTATCTCTTCGGGCTAGCGAGCAGTCTCAAATTTCCAGTGAAGAAGCTCTCCGGCGTGCCAGGGAGAATGTGATTTTTAATACGGCATCAAGATATCTGCAAGTTCTTCTGGATAAACAGCTTCTGGAAATAGCCCAGGAAAACCTGGTGACCTCTCAAAGACAATTAGAACAGATCCAAGCCCAGGTGGATGTGGGTTCTCTGCCAACAGTTGATCTCTACAACCAAGAGGCACAAGTAGCGAATGACGAACTGAGTATCACTCAGAGACAAAACAGTTTAAATATCAGTAAGCTTCTGTTGGTTCGTCAGCTTCAGATTGATCCACAAGGCGATTATGAATTCGTGGTACCTGATATCTCTGATGAACAGGACGCTGCCATGCTTTCCATGTTTGACCTGAATGAACTCATTGAGGAAGCGTTGATGAATCGTTCTGATATTAAAAGTGAAGAGGCAGATATAAACTATCTCAGGTATCAATTGAAAATGACAAAGGGCAGCCTTTATCCTACGATTTCTGCTAGTGCAGGATTATCTACACGTTATAGTGATCAATATTCCCTGGCCGGAGAGGATGTTTCTTTTAATGACCAGTTTTTTGATCAACAGGTAAACCGGTTTATTGGAGTTTCTATTAATATTCCGATTTTCCAAAACTGGAACCGTATGTACAATATTCAATCTGCAAGAGTGCAGTTGAAAAATGCAGAATTAGCGCTTGATAATACAAAACTCCAGGTTATCCAGGAGGTCACCCAGGCTTACAACGATTACTCCTCCTATCTTCAGGAATTCAATGCGGCAGAGAAATCTTTAATAGCAAGCGAGAAAGCATTTGAGACTCAACAGGAGCGTTATAATGTGGGTGCAAGCACGTTAATTGAATTGAGCCAGGCTCAGGCAAGCTATGTGGAAGCTCAATCCAATTATACGCAAGCCAGATACAATCTCATCTTCCAGGAAAAGCTTCTTAATTACTACCTCGGGCAGTTTACCGGTGAAGATGTAGAATTTTAAAACGAACAGAATTTTTAAAATACAAGGCAAGTACAATGGCAAAAGAAAAATCATCTACCAAAAGTCTGCTTAAGATTCTTGGTATTCTGCTCCTTGTTATTATTGTGCTGGGAGTGGTGGCAAAAACCGCGGGATGGTTAGACCGCGGACCGGCGGAAAAAACCGTTGAGACCCAAACCGTAGAACGCAGAACGATCACTCAAATCGTTTCTGCTTCAGGACGAATTCAACCGGAGACTGAAGTTATAATCCGACCGGATGTATCCGGGGAAATTATCGAACTGGCTGTAAAAGAAGGTGATTTTGTTCGGCAAGGGGATCTGTTGGTTCGAATCAAGCCGGATATCTACCAGGCTCAGATAGACAACCTGAACGCCGCATTGCTTACACAACAATCCCGGATGGAGCAGGCACGCGCCAACATGCTTCAGGCGGAAGTTGAGTATGAAAAGAATCAAAAGTTGTATGATCAAAATTTGATTTCAGAGCTGGAGTATAAGACTTCCCTTAACAATTATGAGGCTCAAAAAGCGAACCTGAAGGCGGCCGAGTATCAGATAGAGAGTGCACGCGCTCAATTGCGCCAGGCAGAAGAGGAGCTTCAGCAAACGGTTATTCGAGCTCCGCAGGACGGCACGATTACACAACTTGCTGTTGAGCAGGGAGAGAGAGTGTTGGGGCAGTCGCAAATGTCGGGAACCGAGATGATGCGGGTGGCTCGTTTGGAGCAGATGGAAATTGAAGTGGATGTAAACGAAAACGACATTGTAAATGTGAGTTTAGCGGATACGGCAAGTTTAGAGGTGGACGCTTACCCAAACCGTTCTTTTGAGGGAGTGGTTACCGAGATCGCAAACTCTGCTGAAGTATCCAGTGAGGGATCGGCTGAGCAGATTACCAATTACAAAGTAAAAATCAGGATTACCACTCCGCACAACCTAGAACAATCTTCGGATGATTTTATAGCGATGAATGTCAGCGAAAATCCGGCAAGTAATTTTACGCCCAACTTTAAACCGGGAATGTCCGCTACCGTTGATATCAAAACCAATACGGTTTATGATGTAGTTTCCGTGCCGATTCAGGCAGTAACCGTTCGCGATTTTGCTGCCGATTCCACTGCGCAATCGGATTCTACAGAGGCAGACAGCGGAAATGCAAACCGTTTGGGAAGTCGTGAGGATTTCAGAAAAGTTGTTTTTGTGAATAATGACGGAACTGCAAACAGGGTTGAAGTTGAGACCGGCATCAGCGATAATGCCTTTATGCAAATTATGAGTGGTCTGGAAGCCGGGCAGGAAATTGTTACCGGCAGTTACAGAGTTCTGTCACGAGAGTTAAATGACGGTGATAAAATCATAGTAAGCAACGATCAATAATCCATAACCAACCGGGATGTAAAATGGCTAAAAAAGTAATTGAGATTGAAGAGTTGAGAAAACACTATCAGATGGGACAGACGTTGGTGCGAGCCCTGGATGGTGTTACATTTGATGTGGAAGAGAACGAATATATTGCCATTATGGGGCCATCCGGTTCAGGTAAATCAACCCTGATGAACCTGATTGGTTGCCTGGATACACCAACAGAAGGGGAATATGTGTTGAACGGACAGAGAGCGAGTGAACTTGATGACGCGGAGCTTGCACAAATCAGGAATCGGGAGATCGGCTTTGTATTTCAAACATTTAACCTGTTGCCGCGAACGGATTGCCTGAGTAATGTTGAATTGCCTCTGATCTATTCCGGAATGAAAAGCTCGCTGAGAAAAGAGAAAGCTACAAGTACATTAACCAAAGTAGGTCTTGGAGATCGGCTGGATCACAAACCGAATGAACTTTCCGGTGGACAAAGACAACGTGTGGCCATTGCACGGGCACTCGTCAACGATCCGTCGATTTTGCTTGCCGATGAGCCGACCGGTAACCTCGATACAAAAACCGGTGATGAAATTATGCTTCTTTTTGAAGAGCTGCACCGCGGCGGAAACACAATTATCCTGGTTACTCACGAACCGGAAATTGCCAATCACGCCCGGAGAATTATCAGGTTGAGAGATGGTAAAATTGAGACGGACGAAAAAGTAGAAAATCCGACACTTGCCAACGTAGATATCCATTTGCAGGAAGTTTAATTCGTTCAAATTTTAAAAATTTTCGGAACCCCATAGCACCTCCGTATTGTTTAGCGGAGTATGAATTCATCTGCAGAAATTTTTGATGTTATTGTAGCCGGAGCCGGAATGGGCGGGTTAACGGCTGCCAGTCTGTTTGCAAAGGACGGATATTCCGTTTTGGTGCTCGAAGCCGCTCATGTACCCGGGGGTTGCAGCTCTTCGTATAAACGGAAAGGATACATTTTTGAATCCGGAGCGACGACATTGATTGGTTTTGATGAATTTCAGCCCCTTCGCCGATTAGAAGATGAATTAGGAATCGAGTTGCCAAAAAAGCCAATTCACCCTTCGATGACCGTTCATATGAATCAGAAAAAGATTATGCGGTGGTCAGATCGTACGAAGTGGATTTCCGAGGCTCAAAAACATTTTGGTGAATATTCTGAGCAAGAGAAGTTTTGGAACCTGGCCTATGATATTTCTGATATTGTTTGGAAAGTATCCGGCAAAAACAATTTCTTTCCACCGCGGGATTTCAAGGAATCTCTCCAACT
>CAYRDO010000278.1:0-4142 GCA_964422985.1 uncultured Rhodohalobacter sp.
TCATTGATGGGTAATTTTTTCTGGAGACTGAAGCAGATTCACGTCCATGGTCATACCTTTTCTAATAAGCGACCGAAAACGGCATAGTGGTACAGGCTAACAGTCCGCCTGCACATTGTTTTATGGACTGGTGAATTTCGCTGTAAACACCAAAAAAAACCGGCAGCCAAGTCTACCTCGACAGCCGATGCAATTGAATCTATACCGTAACTTTTCCTTCCTGTCGCGGATCTAAATCGTAGAGAGATGAGACTGTTGCCTGGATGGTTTTGTACCACTCATTTCCGTATTTGTCATTAATCACGTAGTAATCAGCAAAATCGGGCTTGCGGATCTTCATCTTCCACTCCTGATTTTTCGCTTTGAAAACGGGATCAACATGGAGTAACTGGTGGTAGAGCAACATTTTCTTCGTGTCGTTGTCCAGCATATCCCACAACTCCCCGGATACTTCCACCAGGTAATCATTTCCTGAGTAGTGTTTTACCTCACGAGATGCTTTCACACATTTTGCAGCTCTCTGCTTTGAGATGTTCGGGTAGACTAATAAAAAACCAATCTGAGCGGGACCGATATCAATTTGATGGTCTTCGAGAACTTCAGAAGCCAGCTTTTCCATTTCGGGAGCTTCCATCAACTCTTTTCCACTTAGTTTGATCTCTCCTTTCGGATCTAAATAGTCGTTTTGAGCCATAAATTTGTCTGTAGATTTTTTAAAAAATTCAAAATTTCAGGAAGGCGAAAATATACAAAAGATCTCCCTGAATCCCTTCGCCAAACCGTGTCTTTTTATTATAAATATTCGCCTGCCGGTTTGGTTTTTTGGCGGGAGTATCATGATTATGCGATGCCACGAAATTATGCGATGCCACGAATTCAGCAGCCGATAGGTTCTCGGCTGGCGATTTCCTCCTGCGCCGAGCTTCGGAGGACAAGACATTTTTCATCTGCTGAATTGGCTTCAAATCTTCACCTCGAATTCGACAGTCAAGGTAGATTTGACAACCGATTATTGCTTTCGCCTCCCGAAGCCTTGATATTTCAAATACAATACCCTATTTCTTTTCCCTACAAATAATCCTATCATACATTTACAGAAAAGGTTAATACAATTAAAAAACTATGAAGAGAAGTCTGCTGGGAAGTTTCATCGGCATTAGCATTATCCTGAGCATCGATTCAATATCAAGAGTGATTATCTCTCTGTATGAGAATGAAGATATCCTGATGTTTTCGTACAGTCTTTACTCCGGTTTTTGGCCTATCTTACTTGTAGCAATCGCTGCATTCAGCACGTTCTTCGGGGCGATGTTTGCTCTGACCTATGGACGCCAGAAACAGATTTTCTCCTTAGTTCTTTTCATCATCCTTGCCGGGCTCTTTAGATATGGACAAATTGTTCTGCTTGATGACACCGAAGGGCTCCTCTATCCGGTTGTAGCGTTAGTCGTTTCACTCGTTAGTATATTTTTAGCCTGGAGACTTGTTCGTACCACCACCGAGGCGAAAGAGGATCAAGGCGGTAACGATGACTTTACTCCCCCAACTACTCAGAAGCATCATCATTATCCGGCTGACGGCGACTCGCAGCGTAATCAACCTCAGTAACATCAACGCCTCGCCATTCGGCTAACTGCTTGGCCATTCTGGAACGTACAACCTGCATCAATTCTGAAGAATCTCCTTTTTTGTATTTATCAGTCGGGATCGGTTCCAGCACTTTTAACTTCACATGTACATCAGGTTCAAACACCCATGTCTGCTTAGGAAGACAGCCTTGAGTTCCGTCTAAAACGAGAGGCAAAATCGGTTTTTTCTCACGAATGGCAAGATCAAACGCACCGCTGGCAAACCGGGTTAAATTACCCGTTTTTGATCGTGTTCCTTCCGGAAAAAACATTACGGAGGTTTTCTTGTCGAGATAATACTGGCACTTTTTAAACACCATTAATGCCTGGCGTTTTGAGCCTCTGGAAACGGGAATATCACCTGCCAATTTCATCATCCATCCGACAATTGGGAGGTCAAACAGCTCTTTTTTGGCCACCCATTTCATCTCCCATGGCAGGTTGGAAATCACGGGAATGTCAGCGTTCGACATATGATTACTGACGATTACGTAGGGCGTTCGGTCATCAATATGAATATCACCCTCAATCGTAATTTTCCAATTGGGGTTCACTCTTGAAATTAGAAGACCCAGTTTCCGAAACATGCGTCCGGTTTTGTATCTGCCAGGATCGCGATCAAAAAGCCGTATGACAGCCAGCAAAGGCAACCAGAATAAAACCAACAAGCTGACTGCGATCCATATGAGTACAGATGCCAGGTGTTGCATTACCAAATCAGTTACTTCTGATTTTAGGAATAAAGCTTTTGATAATTCCCCAAACTCCTTTCGCCGGTTTACGGGCCCTCTTATTTCTGTCCACAGCTTTCTCAATAACCGGCGGCAGATTGATCTCTTTCTTCTCTACCTTACTCTTTTCCGGCTGAGTTTGTTTACTGCTTTTTGGGGAATCCTGCTGCTTATTTTTTGATGATGAATCTCGGGATTGTCTCTTTTGTTTCTGGTTTGACTGATCCTGTGTTTTCTTTTTCTGATCTTTTTGCTGCTTCGATCGCTTCTGCTTACCAGAACTTTGTTTTTTGCGTGAGTCTTTTTGTTGATTGGACTCTTTCCCGGAACTCTGCTCTTGCTTCTGTTCCTGTTCCTGTTCCTGTTGCTGATCAGATTGCTTGTCCGTGGATTTTTGACTCTTCTTCTTCCCTCCTCTTGTCGGGCGCGGTGGAAGATCTTCTCGTTTCTTTCGGGTTGATCGTGATGATGAAGGGTCTTCCTTTTGGTCTTTTTGACCGTTTTCCTTAGGCTTCTGAAAGTTTTGTTCCCAGGAAAAATCATCAGGATTTTTAAACTGGTTGTGAACATTCACCTTCTTAATCGAATTCCCTTTGATTTTGTCGATATCACGGAAGGTTTTTCGGTCGCGTTGGGTAATAAACGTAATGGCAATCCCGGATTTATCGTACCTCCCAGTCCGGCCAATTCTGTGCACATAATCATCTGTATTATGCGGTACATCATAATTAATGATGATCGACACTTCTTTAATATCAATTCCGCGAGCTAACACATCGGTAGCTACTATGATGGGAACCTGTTTGTTTTTGAATGCGCTTAAAGCCTTATTCCGCTCATCCTGAGATCGATCTCCATGAATACTGGCCGCTTTCAATCCCTCTTTTTTCAGAAGGCGCTGCAGTTCATCCGTTCCTTTTTTGGTGGATGTAAAAATGATGCATGAATCCCACTCAAGCTTATCAAAAATACCTTTTACTAAGGGAATCTTCTGATGGCTTTTCAGAAAGTATGCTCGTTGTTCAACATTGGTGGCCGGTTTCGCCCGTTCAATCTCAACCGTTTGGGGATTCTGCATAATCGAGGACGCAAGCCGTTCAATCTCAGTAGGCATGGTTGCAGAATAGAGAAGCGTTTGCCGCTTTTGTGGCAACCAACTGATAATCTTCTTCATATCCGGCAGAAATCCCATATCCAGCATTCGGTCGGCTTCATCCAACACTAAATACTCAAGATTCGAAAAATCGATATTCACGACTTTGTTTTGGTCGATCAGCCGACCCGGAGTTGCCACGATAATATCAACACCGGCTTTTAATGCTTTGGCCTGCACGGAAAAATCACTTCCGCCAATCACAGTTGCAGAACTAATACCTGCATGATAGCCAATCGCAAAAATCTGTTCATCGATCTGCCTGGCCAGCTCCCGGGTGGGACTTAAAATTAATGCTTTTACTCCTTGTCTTTCACTTTGCAGAACACGCTCCATGATTGGAATCACAAATGCGCCGGTTTTGCCCGTCCCCGTTTGAGCAATTCCAATGACATCTTTTCCATCGGTAATTAGAGGTATAGATTTTTCCTGGATGGGTGTAGGCTCTTCGAATCTCAAGTCTCTCAATCCTGCTAACAGAGATTCTGATAAATTAAATTCAGTAAACTTCAAATGTTAAATATCTATTTTAGTAAATGATTAAATTTTTACATACCAGTAATATAAGCAAGATACTGCCAATATATTACCTATTCTCTAAAATGACTCTCCTTTTCAATAGGTAGAAAA
>CAYRDO010000279.1:0-4138 GCA_964422985.1 uncultured Rhodohalobacter sp.
GCATTTGTGTTTGGTAAAAAGTCTGCAGCTAAGATAGCATCCAAAGACGCCTGATTTCTTGGAAGCGTCATTAAAGCGGCTCGCCGGACTGAAGATGCCGGATGATGTAAGGCTGATTCAACGGCTTCATTTACTTCCTGATTTGATCCATTAAGAGTTCCTAATCCATGCAACGTCCAGATAGCATGCAATGCCCCTGGATTCAAACCCAATCCATCTACACTTTCGTTTTCAATCAGTGAAATTAATTGCGGAATTACATCGGTTTCTCCTCTTTCAACAAGCAGACGCTGGGCGGTGAGTCTCCAGAACATGTTATCATCCGTGAGAGCATTTACAAGTTCTTCGGCGGATGCATCCCCAAGATTCAGATTTTGCGAGTGGTCCGCATCCTTATTTACTACCCGATAAATTCTCGCATGTTGACGATCTCGAAGATCATTCACATACGCATTACCTTCTCCGGTCACTTTACCTTCAGGTGTTGGGTTATGCTGAATCACCAAGTTGTACCAATCAAGTACCCATAAAGCACCGTCAGGACCAACTCTTGCCTGAATTGGAGAAAACCATTCGTCTTGGCTGGAAAGCATACTTCCAAGATTTTCAGCTTTATAGCTGCCGCCATCTTTCTCCATGATGAATTCTCCGAGCAGATGCCCAGTCGGTTCAGCAATAAAAGCGTGCTTATTCCAATATTTTTCAGGAAAGTCTCGGGCGGTATACATTTCAAAACCTGAGCCTGCTGTATAGAGGCCGTGCTGATCTACCTGCCGTACTTCATCCATTAAAGGATAAATTCGGTTTGAATTGGCAATCATTTGAATACGCGGCGGCTGACCAAAACCTCTGATATTGTTATAATATCGATTAGGGACTGCGCTGTGTAAAGGAACGTCGCGGTTTGCGGTAGATCCAAAAACAACACCCTCTTCGTTAAATCCAATTCCCCACGTGTTGTTTGTTGTACTGGAAACATATTCCAGGTCAGAACCATCCGGTTGAAAGCGATAAAACCCACTGCTAAACTGATGTTCTTCCCCAGCAACTGTTCCTTCAAAAGCGGAATATCCAACCGTTCCCCAAATTTGGTTATCAATTCCGTATCGCAAGTTACTGGGGCCTGCATGGGTATCAAAAGTACCCCAACCTGTAAATAGCACTTCTCTTTCATCGGCTTTGTCATCACCATTGGTATCTTTGAAGTAGATAAAATCAGGAGCTTGCGAGACGATCACTCCATCTTTATATAAAGCCAAACTCGTGGGGATGTTCAACCCTTCGGCAAAGACAGTTACTTTATCGGCTTTGCCGTCATTATTAGTGTCTTCAAGAATTTTTATCCGATCATTCCCTTCTCTGTTTTCTTCAAACTTGTTCGGGTAATCAACAGTTTCGGTTACCCATAAACGCCCTTTCTCATCCCATACCAGGTCAATTGGATTGATGACCTGATCTTCCGAAGCAAACAATTGAACTTCAAAATCCGGATCAACGAGAATATGTTTTCTGGATTCCTCAGCAGGTAAGGGATTTTGAATTTTTGTGATTGGATCTCCAATCGTTCCCCAAGGTTCGCCAGGTGGATAATAGGGAAGTTCTCCTTCGCCAAAAGTAAAAGAAGGAGTATCTAATTCTGCATCTAATGCCCAATCCCCTACTGTCCATCGAACGCCTTGTTCAATCAGTTGTTTAAAATTCTCATTTCCCCATGTTCGGTCATCATGTCCCCAGGCTGTGTAAAAAACTCTTCCATCTCCTTGATTTCGAACCCATGTCCACGGTTCCCGGTGTTCTCCTTCAACTCTGACTGCTAAAACTTCCTTATCCGGATTCTGCTTCATGTGGATATATGTCTCATCCCAACTTTCAATATTCGGTATTCCCTCAATCGCTGGATGATCCGGAATAACCCTCTCGGTTGAAAACGTGCCGGAACCATGTGCTTTAAAGGCTCCACCAATTAAATTGATATATGCATCTGATTCAGGAAACATCGCAGAGGCTGAATGAATAGCTACCAATCCGCCGCCATCATTCACATAATTCAAGAGTGCAGATTCCTGTTTGCCACTCAAACCTGTTTGATTTCCATAAAATATCAGTCCGTCAAACTGGTTGAGATTTTCAGTATTCAGATCTTCTTTTCGCTCAGTATAATGGATATATATACCGCGAGCTGCCAAATAAGGTCTGAGTTGTTGAGCTCTTTCAATGGGTTGATGATGCCCGTTTCCACCTAAAAACAATATGTGTAACTGATTTTCAGATGTCTGTGCGAAAGTTTTTTCTGATGAAAATGATAAAATGATGAGTAGAATAAATATTCCGGCTAAGGAATGGCTGAGAATTTTTTTCATGGTAAACTAATATGGTTAAAGGATATAAACTTCTCGAGCGATCATTATCGATCAGTTGATATTAAATGTTCAAACGACACAATGCAAAAATGATTATAAAAAAAGGATGATTCTCAACTACATGGGAAATACTGCGAATGAAATAGATTAAAATTTATATCAAACCAAAGAAAATAAACATCATGTAACTGCAAAAGCCTTTCCGAGAAAAACGGAAAGCGGGAAAAGCATTGCGACGATTACTCCCAATAAAATTCCCGCGAAACCAGCGGCTAACACACTGTTCATGAAAATCAAAGATAAAACTCCACGTTTTACAGCGTTTTTAATAGTCAGGGCTTCTGGATTGATGGCTGCGTTCAGAAATGCAGGGAGAACCATCCATCCAAAAAGAATGAGAAATGGAAGAGCTGTTAGTACATTATAGCCAGGGTTGATGGCAAGCAGTAAAAGAGCAAATATTACGGAAATAATCATACCCACAGCTGTGTATCCATGCACTTTACTTCCGCCTGAAACCTCTCCACGACTAATCAGCGTTATGGATGCAATGTACACAATAGGAATAATCGCCAGAAACCAACTCTCCAAAAGAATTCCCGGGACAATACTGACCCCCAACAGCAAATTACCTCCTCTGCAAAGTCCCATAAATAACGGACCAAAAACGACAGAGTGTTTTGCTTTGCTATCATAAATAATAGTGAGAATTACAATGACCGCTGCAATGATTCCGGCAGTGATATTGACCTGAAATGCAGAGATCACACCGATTGAGTGTAGAACAATACCTAAAATTGCGGCTTCCCATCTTGACACTCGTCCGCTTGGAATGGCGCGTTCCGGACGTTCTTTTGCGTCTAAATCTGCATCAAAAACATCATTAAAAACAACGCCACCTCCATAGAGTCCAAAGGTGGAAATAAGAAGCCAAATAAGTCCATCAGGAGAAAATAGAGTACCCTGGCCGGTAAAACTCAATACTCCACCTGCCGCTGCAAAGCCTGCAAGAATATCCGCGAAAGCCGTTACAATGTTAGCGGGGCGCATCAGTTCAAGGTAAGCGCGTATCTTTTTAGGCATATTTTAAACTATCATATTGGCTATAGAAAACATGGTATGTCTCTTGTCTGGCTTTTGCGTAAAGTAGAATTACATTTTGAGATTATTTAAGAATAGTGGCAATCTCAGACATACCATGTTTCACCGGATTTCAAACTTCACTCATTCTATAATCAGATCATCTTCATTCCCAGACTTATCGAGATCTTCTTCCGTCAACGGTCGATGTCCGCCACGTAAAATGGTGTTTCCGCTGAATGTCTGAGTTTGATCGATGGGATCAGAGTTCAACCAATCTTCTTCATTGAACCGACCGCTTTGCCCATAGGCATCCAACGCATTTTGATAAGTCACTTTTTTGACATCTTCTTCATCGATACCTCTTTCCAGCATCAGTTTTGCTGTTTTTGGAACGCCCAGAGGATCGCTGTGCCCCCAGTCGGCTGCGCTATCAATAAAAATTCGTTCGGTTCCATACTCTTTTACAATCTCCACCATTCTCTCATTACCCATTTTTGTTCCGGGATAGATGGTGAATGCTGTCCAATATCCACGATCAAGAACCGCTTTAACGGTCTCCTCATTATTATGGTCTATAATAACTTTTGATGGATCCATCCCGTGATCTTCACAAATATCCATGCTTCGAATGGTTCCCTCCTTTTTATTTCTGTGAGGTGTGTGAACCAGAACAAGCATATCCATTTTCTTGGCGA
>CAYRDO010000280.1:0-2472 GCA_964422985.1 uncultured Rhodohalobacter sp.
ATCTATGAGCTTAGAATTATCAGAACATCTTCAAACAACGGTTGACTCTTTAACTAAAAATTTTCCTGATCAGCTTGTTGATGTTTACCAATCCACGGGCGACACATTTATTGTTGTCGATCCAAATTCCATTCTTGAAATCGGTAAACATCTCAAAGAGAAATTACATTATGTTTTTTTGAGTGATGTATTCGGGATTGACCGATACACATCCGAAGATCGATTTGAAGTTGTTTACAATTTGATTTCGCTCAAACATCAACAGAGAGTTTTTATAAAAGTACGCTGTGAAGAGGAAAATCCTGAAGTACACTCCGTTGTTTCGGTATGGAAAGCTGCAAATTGGTTTGAACGGGAAGTGTATGATATGTTTGGGATCTATTTCAAAAATCACCCCGATTTACGAAGAATTTACATGCCGGAAGACTTTGAGTATTTCCCACTGAGAAAAGAATTTCCACTTTTGGGAATACCCGGCTCTATTGAATTGCCAAGTACAACGCCCGATACCGAATAAGCTGTACACCCATGAAATTAAAAGACATACAAAGCAAGGTTCAACCCACATTCTTTAAGGAGCATCAGAGGAAACTCTATCAAAGCCTTGAAGATAAGCATACCACGATCGAGGAGATTGACGATGGTGATCCGCTCACCACAAAGATGATCCTCAACATGGGGCCGCAGCACCCTGCCACCCACGGTGTACTTCGATTGGTTCTGCAGCTCGATGGCGAGACAATCGAAAAAACAAAAATTGATATTGGATACCTACACCGGGGCGTTGAAAAAATTGCGGAGAATAAGACGTACCAGGAATTCATGCCTTATACGGATCGCATGGATTACCTCTCTCCTTACAGTAATAATGTGGCTCTCTGTACAGCCGTTGAAAAAATTGCCAATGTAGACGTACCGGAACGGGCTCATTATATTCGAATGATCGGCTGCGAGCTCGCAAGAATTTCTTCTCACCGTCTCTGGCTTGGAACCATGGTTATGGACGCCGGAGCCGTTTCATTTTTTATCTGGACGTTTAAAGAGCGGGAAAAGATTTATGATATCATGGACCGGATTGGCGGTCACCGTTTTACCGTTTCACATGCCCGAATTGGTGGTGTAGCGAATGATCTGACTGACGAGGCAACCGGTTCCATCAAAGAGTTTGTTAAATCATTTCCAAAAGAGCTAAAGGATTATCACAAGCTCCTGGATCGAAACAGAATTTTTATCGAAAGAAATGAAGCTGTTGGCGTTCTGAAGACGGAAGATGCTATTGAGCTGGGAGCCACCGGCCCTGTGTTGAGAGCATCCGGTTACCCGGTGGATTTGAGAAAAGTATCTCCCTACGCACGTTATTCGGAAGTAGATTTTGATGTTCCGACACGCCTCGAGGGCGATAACCTCGCACGATATTTTGTACGAATGGAAGAGATGCATGAAAGCATTCGAATCATCGAACAGTGCCTCGAAAATCTTCCAAAAGGACCAATTCGAATGGACGACGCCAAAAAATCATATCCTTCAAAAGATGAAGTGTACTATTCCATGGAAGGGATGATTCACGATTTTATGATGACAGATACCGGAATTTGTCCGCCCGACGGCGCTGAAAGCTATCATGCGGTTGAATCTCCCAAAGGAGAGCTCGGTTATTACATCCAAAGCGACGGAACCGGTCATCCCTGGAGATTAAAAATCAACGCTCCCTCCTACACGAATCTACAAGTTTTAGAAAATATTCTGGATGGAGAAATGGTAGCAGACACCGTTGTGATTATTGGTGGAATTGATCCTGTACTTGGAGAAGCTGACAAATAAGAATTATGGCATACGAATTCACAGAAGAAGACCTCGACAAAATTGAAAAGCTCAAAACGAAGTACCCGGAAGTAACACCGGTCACTCTGCCCGCCCTGTGGATTGCTCAAAACAGATTTGGTCATGTCAATCCGGACGTTCAAAAACTAGTAGCCGAAACGCTTGATCTTCCCGAAGCCCACGTTCACGGGGTAGCCTCTTTTTACACTCAGTATTACAAAGAAGAAAAAGGGAAATATGTTTTAGATGTGTGCACCTGCCTGAGTTGTCAGCTTTGTGGCGGTTACGATATTCTGCACTATTTAGAAGATAAACTCGGCATCAAAAAAGGTGAAACAACCGATGATGGTATGTTTACACTGAATGAGGTTGAGTGTTTGGGCGCCTGCGGTTATGCTCCGATGTTGCAGGTTACGAATGACAAGTATGTAAATCACCTCACCGAAGAGAAAGTTGATAAACTGATTGAATCATTGAAAAATGGAGAGGAACCGGAGTATGAAAAAATCGGAATGCCACGGCGAAATAATATTAAATAGACTATGAGCACACCCGACTGGAAAAATTTCGAACCTGTCTTGATTCCCGACATTCCCGATCTGGATCAGATTGAGAAATATGAGGACAACGGCGGATACAAGGCACTTAAAT
>CAYRDO010000280.1:2482-4130 GCA_964422985.1 uncultured Rhodohalobacter sp.
TTCAGACAAAGACCAATGGCCAGATTCCAAAAGTGTGATCAATGAGGTAAAAGAAGCCAACATTCGCGGACGAGGCGGGGCCGGTTTTAATGCTGGTTTGAAATGGTCGTTCATGCCACCGGCTGATGGCGGCGCACGATATCTCGCTTGCAATGGAGATGAGTCTGAGCCGGGCACGTTTAAAGACCGAAAGATTTTTGAGTACAACCCTCACATTTTTATTGAAGGTGCATTGATCGCTGCTTATGCGATGGAAATCACCACCATTTATGTGTACATCCGTGGTGAGTATAAATCGTACATCGATATGATGGAGAAAGCGATCCAGGATGCGTATGACGCCGGGTATATCGGCAAAGATATTTTGGGTTCCGGTCGCGATATTGAATTTTATGTTCACTCCGGTGCAGGCGCTTACATCTGCGGCGAAGAAACATCTATGCTTGAATCTTTGGAAGGAAAGCGTGGTTACCCACGAGTGAAGCCTCCCTTCCCTGCTCAAAAAGGACTTTGGGGACGACCGACCACCATCAACAATATTGAAACATTGGCTCACGTGCCTGCGGTAATCAACAGAGGTGCAGAATGGTTTAAAGGTGTTGGAGCAAAGAATCATCCCGGCCCTGTTTTATATGGAATTTCTGGTCATGTGAACCGACCGGGAGTTTACGAACTTCCTTCAGGTGTACCGGTACTTGATCTGATTCATGATGTAGCGCAGGGAATTAAAGGTGGTAAAAAGCTAAAAGCCGTTATCCCGGGCGGATCATCTACGCCCGTTTTACGAGCCGATCAACTTGATGGAATTACCATGGACAGTGATTCACTGAGAACAGTTGGCTCGATGATGGGAACAGCCGGCATGGTTGTGATGGATGAAGACACCGATATGGTGGATGTGCTTTGGAGAATTGCACATTTTTATCACCATGAATCGTGCGGACAATGTACACCGTGCCGTGAAGGTACCGGATGGCTGGAAAAAGTTTTATTGAAAATCAAAAATGGTGAAGGTGAGGTAAAAGATCTCGATTTGTTACTTGATGTAACCACCCAAATGGAAGGTCGAACAATCTGTGCACTTGCGGATGCAGCCGCTTGGCCTGTTCGACATACCATCAACCGTTTCCGGGATGAATTTGAAGCCCGATGTAAGAAGAGTGTTCACGCAATTGCATAAACAGATTTATGATTTATAAATACATGGATAGAGTTTATGGAAATAGAAGTCCCCTCTTGAGAGGGGATTTAGGGGTGTGTAACTTTACCCATAATTAAACTTGGGCATCCCCTGAATCAACTTTGTTGATTCTCTCTCCATTCGGAGGGAGAATTTGATAAAGTAGTAAACAAAAAAATTTATGATTGATCATTCAACAATCATCAATCAAAAATCAACAATCCAATAACGATGCCCGAAATAGTCATTGACGGTCAGACATACGAATTTGAAGGAGAGCACAAGCTGCTCCAGTTTATTCAGGATCTCGGGAAAGAAGTACCCTTTTTCTGTTATCATCCGGCGATGTCCATCCCGGCAAACTGCCGCCAGTGTATGGTGAAAGTTGGGCAGTATGTGAAGGATAAAGAAACCGGTGAGTATGAATTGGATGAAGACGGAAATAAAGAGATTCGATGGTTTCCCAAG
>CAYRDO010000281.1:0-4121 GCA_964422985.1 uncultured Rhodohalobacter sp.
GCTTACCCTGCAGATGACGAACATCTAGATTTATTGGAAGATTCAGTCTCTAGTTTTGGTCATGCCTCCACGGATTTGAACATGTTGCATGAAATTTATCAAACCTATTTTGCCGTAAATATTCCTTCAGGTATTGAACATATTTATATGATTCCGGATGGTATATTTTACAGAATACCGATTGAAATTCTACCCACGAAGCCGGTTAATTCTGCCAATAGTTATGGATCTGCTACTTATTTGATTGAAAATTACAGCGTTAGTTACCTTAACACGTTATCCGATCTTGTTAACGAACCTACTAATACGAATTTCAGTTACGATTTGGCCGGTTTCGGTGTAAGTAACTTTTCAGCAGCCGGTCACCCAGAGCTTCCTGATCTACCATTTAGTCCCAAGGAAGTTACAAACAGTGCTGAGCAACTGGATAAACTCACAAACAATCGTTTCTTTATTAATGACAGCAGTACCGAAAGCAATTTCAGGAGTATTGCCGGTAAAGCTAAAATTATTCACCTTGCAACTCACAGCTAAGTTGATGATGAAAATCCTCTCTTTTCGTCTCTCTATATGTATTCAGGAACAGTGGAAAACGAAGGAGACAGTCTTGAAAATGAAAACGACGGTATTGTTCATGCCTACGAGCTGTTTGATCTGAACCTGAACGCTGATCTCATATTTTTAAGCTCTTGTGAGTCTGGCTCAGGTGGATATTTGAAGGGAGCAGGTATTTTAGGTTTTTCGAGAGCATTCACGTACGCAGGTGCACAAAGTCTTTCAATTAATCTCTGGCCTATTCGAGACCAAACTGCTTCAGAAATTTCATCCGAATTTTACGCATCCATTAATGCCGGAAAAAATAAAGCGGATGCACTTCGAGATGCACGAATACATTACCTTAATCATTCAAACAGTGACCCGTATCTTTGGGGAGCATTTATTATGTACGGGAATATTGACCCGCCTGTAAATAACTATAAATTTATGATTCAGTTATTACTGTCGGGTCTTTTGATAACAGGGCTTTGCTTTATCGCAATATTCGCTTATCAAAGAAAAGCCCTGATTAGATCCTGGTGGGTTTCTTACTAACTTGCGGGATTTCGCAAATTCTCAAGTTTGTTTTTTGCTACTCTGCTGAAAGAGCCATCAAGTTCGATAACTCTCTCCATGCTTTCAATTGCTTCGTCTGTCATTCCAAGCTGAAGCTGAGTATTAGCCAGATACCATGTTCCTTTTTCGAGGTTCATTTGGCCGATACCGGCTGTTTTATTAATAGAATCGAATGTTGTTAAGGCTTCGGTATAATTTTGGGAATTATATTGAATAGCTCCCTTCACCATCTTCAGATCAATACTTTGTTCTTCAGTCAGTTCGAGAGATGAAGCTTCATCAATCTGTGCATATGCGGCTTCAAGATTTCCGTTTGTAGCCAAGCTTACAGCCTCTTGAAGGTAATTATCCAACATGGTTTGATTATCAGCAGAACGCTCAACTCCGTACTCTATCATAGAGATTGGGCCGCCGTCCTGGGGTTGCTGAACGGAAGTCATCAAATTAAAGAGAATTGCAACTCCAACAATAATTACAGAAGCTGCTGCCAGGTAAGGCTTAAATTGTTCATATATAGTAGCAGAAACGGAAGTTTCTTTTGCAGCAGAAAGAGGTAATACATTTGGTTCTTCGTCATAAAGATGATCGAACTTACCAGCCTCTCCCATTTTCTTTAATGTAGAAAGTGTTTGTAGATAATCAAGATCATCAGGACGGGCGATTAGCTCTGCCCAAAGTTGATCCACTTCTTCAGAAGAAAGATTCCCTTCAACGTAATCGTGGATTCTCTTTTTTATGGGGTTTTGGTGACTGGTCATAGCAGAAAATTTTAAAGTGAATTATTTGCTTGGTGCTTGTTAATCTCTCGAATGGTTCCTAAAAGATATGCCTTGTCAAATGGTTTTTGAATATAGGCACTCATTCTTGAAGAAATACATTGTTCACGAACATGATCGTAATCGTTCGTTGTTAGAGCGATAATGGGCGTATCACTGTGTTCGCCGAGCTCTCTGATTTTTCTCGTGGTTTCAAAGCCATCCATTCCACTTCCTAAATTGATATCCATCAAAATAAGATCGAAATTACCGGAATCAGCTAATTTAATAGCTTCTTCACCGTTTTCTACACTTTCGATTTCAAATTCATTTTTCAGAAAAATTGAAACAAGAAGACGAATTTGAGCACTGTCTTCTACGTGCAGCAGGCGTGGCTTGTCTTTTGGTTTGCCCTTCTCACTTGAATTCGAGGAGAACAGAGATAAATTTCTTCTCAATTTTCTACGGGATGGCATCGATGTGTTTAAATCCTGAGGACTTAAATAGAGTTCCTGTGAAAGAGGCATATCAAGGGAATGAGCTACAGACCCGTCCATGTAATTGTAGGAAAACGCATTGGGAAACAATACACAAGTTTTCATAAGAGTAAAACTTCAGTTGCTAATCTTTGTTTAAACCTAAAAGCTACATTACTTGTGGCTTCTGTATTTATGATGCCTGAGAAAATGATTTGTTACAATTTTATTTGAAACTTTATAGAAGGCCGAACCCAAATGTTATTCTCCGGTCACAAATCTTCATTATGTCTGAATTCATATCGAATTATTACAACTCACGCGTATGTCCTGGCACCCATTTATTGATGAATCCATCGATCAAATATTATGGAAGTGTGGATGCATAAATTCCTCGAAAATGGAGACCACCACTCTCGGGCTATCAAGAACACAGAGAAGACCGGTTATCATTTTCATTCTGGTAATTGATTTATGATGTTTTTGAATCTGTTGATCCTGCCTATAGATGCATGAAGTGGTTTTAAAATCTAAACAAAAAGGCAAGATCCATTGGCTTTACGGACTAGATTTAGTAGACTTACACCTATCATTTTTTAGGCGAAAAGGGCAACTATTACAGTTTTACGTTTGTTTCAATTCTACTCTTTGAATAATTGATTTAAACTAGTTCGGCTATTCACCCATTAAGCTATACCCTGCAGACCGTATGACCTCATTTAAATCGCAACTGCGAATCTTTCTTGCACTTGCAATCTTATTGATTTTTGGTTGGATGATTTTCATGAATTCTACCAAAAGCTGGTATCTATTCAGAGATAATTGGTTCATGACCATCACTATGATTTTTGGATCATTTGTTGCCGGTGCAAGCTCAGAGGGAGGCGGTGCAATTGCATACCCGGCAATGACTCTCCTCTTTAATATTAGTCCTGATGTGGCGCGTAATTTCAGTTTTACCATTCAAAGTTTTGGAATGACCTTCGCCGCTATATGGATATTCCTGTCAAAGATAAAAATTGAGAAAAATTATCTACTTATCGCAGGTATTGGAGGAGCAGTTGGAATTGTTTTGGGATCTTATTTTGTCGTCCCACTAATAACTCCCAGTTATGCTAAGATGATGTTCGTCTCCTTTTGGCTGAGTTTCGGAATGGCTCTTTGGGTTGTAAACTTTGTTCGAGTACGTGAGAGTAAAGATCAACTTCCGGTTTTAACAACCTATCAAAAAATTGAGCTGTTGATGATTGGAGTTCTTGGCGGAATCTTCAGCTCCATATTTGGCAATGGCATTGACATTTGCACCTTTGCTTTTGTAGTGCTGAAATATGGTCTGTCTGAAAAAATTGCAACGCCTACATCCGTCATTTTAATGGCTTCCAACGCTATCATTGGTGCATTGCTGAACGCTTTTGTTTTAGAGACCATGCAAGCAGAAGCGATCAACTATTTACTCGTTTGCCTTCCCGTTGTAATTTTTGGTGCACCAATGGGTGCGTTTGTCATCAATCAAATCGGACGAAAATCGATTGCTATACTTTTGATTGCAATTATCGTCATTCAGTTTATAACAGCTCTGATTATCATTCAACCCAGTCTGATGAATATTATTTTCTCACTCGGTATTTTTCTACTGGGAATGTTAATCTTTTTCTTTCTCACCAATTTTAAATTACCTCAAAGAAAAGAGATTCAATGATTGGTTAATCTTCATTCAACCCTCAGACAATACTACTAATCATTGTCACTGCAATAATCAGAATCAAAACAGAAAAGC
>CAYRDO010000282.1:0-982 GCA_964422985.1 uncultured Rhodohalobacter sp.
TGCTGCTCGGGCAGCGTTTCAAAATTGGTGTGGATCGTTTTCAGGCTTTCACTGAGCTCGGTTTCTTGCGCCGGATCGGGACTTCCGGAATGAAGCCTCAGCGTTTCCACCTCTTCATCATTCTGCTTGCGATGTTTGTACGATCGCAATTTGTCCAGGCACAGATTCTTCGTCATTGTCATTCCCAAAGCTTCCACACTGTTATATTCTGATAACCGGTTCCGCATATTCCACAACTTCAGGAACGCATCCTGCAGGGTGTCTTCCGCCTCCTGACGATTGCCCAGAAGCGTAAACGCCACCCTGAAAAATTTGTCCCGCGATGGCAGAACCAGGTTTTTAAATTCTTGCTTTGTCATTTCTGATGGTCAGACGAGTGGGATTGAATTTCATTACAGGAGAGTACGAAATTTTTTTCTCTCCTCTCGAGAGGAGACAGATAGTGAAGCGTATAGCGGAACTATCAGGGGTGTGTTCACGATGTTCTCTTGCCCCACTGAAACACACCCCGAGTTCATTCGCTAAACGCTCATTTCACATTTCGCTAACGCGTTCTAAAGATGAGCCTTCTCAAGAGGGGAGCAGTTCGTCAATTGCGAGGGAGTCTACGACCGTGGCAATGACCGAATTACTGTTTTCTATTTACGAATCTCCCCTTCCTTGTTTCGCTTCTTTTGGCGAAATAGGGAAGGGGCCGGGGGATGGGTCACCTTTGCGATTCTTCGCGTACGTAGCGGTTTAAAGAGGGTAACCGCAGAGAGTCGCTGAGGTTTCTAAATTTTTCTGTAACCTTTCCCAACAGCAACAGTGTATCCTCATGAACAGGCAAACAGAAACCAAATAACTGAACCGGTTGGATTCGAATTCGGACAACGCTTTGATGATGAAAGTACGAGACGGCGATCTCGATAAACTTGGATTGCTGTTTGAGCGATACAACCGACGCCTGTTCGGGTTCTTTTACAGACTGACACACCGCCGA
>CAYRDO010000282.1:992-4117 GCA_964422985.1 uncultured Rhodohalobacter sp.
GGGTGTTTTTGAACGGATTCTGAAGTACCGGGAATCCTATAACGGTGACGGAGCTTTCTCGACGTGGATTTTCCAGATCGCCCGAAACCTGCATATCGATTATTACCGGAAGAATTCAAAAACCGATACTCAGGATGATTTCAGCGATTGGGATTCGCTTGTAGATGATGATTCCGAAATCAATCTAAAATCAGAAGATGAACGAAACCGATTGCTTCTGAAACAAGCTTTGGATCAACTGGATGAAGAGAAGAAGCAAACGCTCATCCTCAGCCGCTATCAAGGATTTAAATACAAGGAGATCGCTGAGATTATGGACTGCACGGAAAGCGCGGTAAAAGTGCGTGTGTTCAGGGGCATTAATGAATTGAAGGAGATTGTTTCCGATCTCAAAAAACAGGAAAAAATATGATTGACGAAAAATATATCGACTTAGTGACCGGGTATCTTCAGAATGATCTGAATCCGGATCAGCAAAAAAAATTGGATCAGTTGATTGAATCCGGCGAGATCGATCTGCTGGATCTCAAAGAGATGGAGATGATGTACGGGAAAATGGATTCCATCGAACCACCCAAGCCAAGCTCTGGAATGCGCGATCGATTCTACAGCATGCTTGAAGAGGAAAAGCAGGTTCAAAGCGTCAGCTGGTCTCAAAAACTGAGTACCTGGATTGATCATCAGAAACAACGATTTCAGCTTCGCTATGTGGTTTATGCCACGGCCGTTTTTCTCGCCGGGTTATTTATTGGAGATCTCTACGCTCCGCTCAGTAATCAGAATGAACAAATTGACAATCTGACGTCTGAAGTATCACAGATGCGTGAAATGATGATGATTAGCTTGCTGGACAACTCGTCACCAACCGAACGGCTCAAAGCTGTAAATATCAGTAATGAGATCCGTTCGGTAGACGAGCGGGTTGTAAATGCACTGCTGAAAACTCTGAATAACGACTCGAACGTAAATGTTCGCTTGGCCGCAGTAGATGCACTTACCGGTCATGCAAACAATCCGGCGGTTCGGTCCGGGCTGATCAATTCGATTGCCAATCAACAATCACCCATTGTACAAGCAGCTTTAGCTGATGCGATGCTAGCCCTCCAGGAGCGACAATCCGTCGATGAATTCAAGAAACTCCTGGAACGGGACGAACTGGACTCAAACGTCCGAAACAAACTGGAAAACACCATTGCGGAATTAATCTAAACCAGAGAATAACATGAAATTGCTCAAAAGAAGTCTAAATAATTGGCGTCTATTTAAGTCCCCCTTTGAAGGGGGATTGAGGGGGATGGCTATCGTGATCTCAATATTGACGTTAATTTCAGCCACAACCGCATCCGCCCAAACCTTTTCAGAAACCCGGCAAAAAACCGCCCGATTTCAAAATGTAAACAACTCTGATAATGAGCTTTATCTCCACAACATCAACGGGAATGTTTCGGTTGAGGGATACGACGGTGAGGTAGTTCTAATCTCATACGATAAAGAGATCAAAGCCGATACTCAAAGAGACCTCGAGCGGGCAAAAGAGGAGGTGGAGTTCGTTGTGGAGGAGGAGGGAGATCGCATTTTTATATACCTGGATGCACCATTCATTAACGTAAAAAAAGGTAATCATGGGATTAGCTACAACATCCGTAACTGGGATGATGACTACAATTTTACATTTGATATCACCGTACAGGTGCCGCCAAATACCAACCTTGATGTTTCGACTATCAATAGCGGAAAACTGCTTGTAGAAAATACGCGTGGAAAATGGCTGGATGCTTCGAATGTAAATGGACGTGTGGATCTGCTAAATGTAACTGGGGTCACGGATGCCAATACCGTGAACGGCGATATCACAGCAAGTTACGCTGAGAGCCCGAATGAAAACTCATCTTATGAAACCATAAACGGAACGATTGAAGTTCTGTATCCAAACAACCTCTCGGCAGATATCACTTTCAAAAGTATGCACGGCGATCTCTACACAGATTTTGAAAATGTTCAGCGGCTGGAGGCACGAGTAGAATCAGATACAGACAGCAAGCGTGGAAAAACCACGTATCGAATCGACAAATTTGCGCCTCTCAGAATTGGTGACGGCGGGCCTACATTCAGCTTTGAAGTGCTGAATGGCAGCGTCTACATCAAACGAAACAGGTCTATTTAATATGAATTTGAGGTAAGAAAATCCCCCTTCGAAGGGGGAGAGCGAACGTAGTGAGCAGGGGGATGACCTGCGACATAATGATTGAGCTAAAATTTCAAGTTTCAGCCCAAACGACGTTCATTTCATCCCCCATTGCCCCCTTTCAAAGGGGGACACTCCTTAACTAATTCTGATATCGAATACATGTTATTTAATTAACTATCAACAACTTAACAGAAGTACTATGAAGACGTTTAAACTTTTATTCACAATTTTATTATCCCTTGTTTTTGGAGTCGTTACAACCCTCGCCCAAGAACGTGTCGTGATCCCATTGAGCAATCCCGGGGAACCCGGTCAGTTGGAATTGGGCATTGTTCGGGGATCTATTAGTGTCACCGGATCAGATACCGAAGAAGTGATCATCAACTATGATGGAGGCGGTGACAGCAACGACAATTCACCGGCTATACGGAACGGGCTTCGACGAATTTCCGACAATTCCATCGGGTTTGAAGTGACCGAAGATGACAATGAAGTTCAGATTGGCGGTACATCTCCCCAGGCGGATGTAAACTTTTCGATCACTGTGCCGCGAAATTTCTCACTCTATCTTTCTACCGTCAATGGCGGAAATGTAGAAGTTGAAAATGTGAATGGAGAGATGGAAATCAGCAATGTAAACGGAGATGTAACGCTTACCAATGTAGGCGGATCAGCCAGCGTAAACACGGTCAATGGAGATATCACCGCTTCATTCAACAGCATCAACGCCGACAGCCCGATGGCATTCAGCAATGTGCAGGGCGATATCGACATCACACTTCCATCCAATGCCAGCGTGACAGCGAAAATGCGATCGGAGTGGGGAGAAGTGTACACCGATTTCGACATGAACATCGACCGGTCCAACCAGGAAAATATTGATGCCGATTCAGATGTATACCGTGTTTCCATCAACAACTGGATTACCGGCCGAATT
>CAYRDO010000283.1:0-4079 GCA_964422985.1 uncultured Rhodohalobacter sp.
TCGAAAAAAAACTGAGACCGTAGCTTTTTGTCTTTTTTCATATTGAGTCCATGTGGTTATGGTTAATGTTTAAGGTAGATATAATAATCCGTCAGTTGACGGATACTATCGACTGGATGGAGAGCTGAATAATAGATTTTAACAAGCAGACATACGCATAAGAGAAGTGCTAAAGAGCAAGTTGCATATACTACTGTTAAAATTGTAACCCATGTTCACCATCACACCAAGCAATTGAAAGTTTACCTAACAATCACTGTTATCTATAGCTATTATAAAAAAGCCCTTCCAATTTTAAAAAAAGTAAATTGAAAAAAATTTCTTTTGAAAAACGGTATCTCCTGCTTTAAAAAAGAAGTGAAAATATGCAGTTCTATAGATTTCATATATCTCTATAAGTAACAGATATTACTACTCTTAGAGCATTCATTATTTTTATTGTTACAATTTGTGAAGAATATATTGGAGAGTACTGAGCCATCTTTTTTGAAGACCGGGGAAAACACATTCTCTTCACATATAATTTTTGTGTGCACGTTTTGCGCTTAAAGAAAATTTTATCCGTATTGCTGATCTGTATATTTATTAATAAAACTTAATATTTAAGCTGGAAAAGCACTTTTAGAACAGATACTAAATGAAAGAATTGAATAAGAGTTGAAGTCTCTGAATCTTGTTTTAAGATGGTTCCCCTACCCTGCCCAAATTAATAACTTCCACGTCGTGGATTTTTCCTGAATCAATCGAAAAGCGAACGATGGTCCTATAAACCTGGAAGCCTTGTTTTCCAGCGGCCCCGGGATTCATATAGAGCATTTTGTTGAGTGACTGGTCTCTTGCAATTTTCAAGATATGAGAATGGCCACAAATAAAAAGATCAGGAGTCTTGTTTTCTATTTCTTTACGAATAGGTATGCAATAGCGACCCGGAATTCCACCGATGTGTGTCATCCAAATATCAACGCCCTCACAATCGAACCTTTGGTGGAGTGGGTATTTATTTCGGATGTCGTTTCCATCAATATTTCCATATACGCCAATTAACGGTGCTATCTCTTGAAGCGATTCAGCTATTTTGAGGCTTCCGAAATCTCCGGCATGCCAGATCTCATCCCGATCAGAAAAAAAATCACTAACTTGAGGGTCGAGATAATTATGTGTATCTGATATAAGTCCTATCTTTCTCATGCCGCTGTAAATGGTATCCATTTGGATGATAGGAATCCTGTGGAAGCTTGCAAAACTTTTTAGTTAAATTTTCAGATTATTTTTACGCTGTGCAACATTCATTTAGCATCATTATTGTAACCTGGAATGCGTTGAAACATCTTCAGAAATTTCTGCCTTCTGTGGTTGCTACTGACTATTCTGATTTTGAAATCCTTATTGCCAATAACGCCTCAGATGATGGAACGGTTGAATGGATTGAAGAAATCTATCCGGCGTGTAAGGTGGTAACTTACGATAGAAATTATGGATATGCCGCCGGAAATAATCGTGCCGTAAAGTATGCCTCGGGTGAGATTCTTGTTTTCCTTAACAATGATGTTGAAGTGAGCCCCGATTGGCTGACTCATTTGGATCATACATTTCGAGATGAAACAGTAGGTATCGCCCAACCCAAACTCAGATCGGTTGAACAACCGGATTATTTTGAATATGCCGGTGCCGCCGGTGGATTTATTGACTGGATGGGATACACGTTTTGTCGGGGCCGATTGGTCGAGAATGTTGAGAAGGATGAGGGACAATACGAGGAGAGTTCTGAGATTTTCTGGGCTTCAGGAGCTGCTTTTGCCATTCAAAAAGATCTGTTTCAACAGACCGGTGGATTTGATGAAGATTTCGAATTTCACATGGAAGAGATTGATCTCTGCTGGCGATGTTTAAAGCTTGGTAAACAAATTATGTATGTACCGAACAGCGTTGTATATCACCTGGGAGGTGGATCTCTGGCTCACGGGAATCCTAGAAAAGTCTTCTATAACTATAGAAATAACCTTTTAATGCTCCTGAAAAACCTTGATCGATTCATCATCCCAAAAATTTTCATTCGGCTGATATTGGATGGCATTTCCGGGTTACGATCACTATTCAAAGGAAACCCACGCGAAACATGGGCCATTGTTCGAGCTCATTTTTCTTTTTATGGAATGATTTCCACAACCCTTTCGAAGAGAAAAGCCATAAAAAAATCATCTATCACACAAACACCAAAAAACCTGGTGATGAAGCGATTGTTGATTGTGGAATATTTTTTGAGGGACAGGAAAAAATTTAGTGAGCTGGATTTCTCGATTGATAGTGATTGAGAATGGGCGATTTGCCACTGAAGCACAGGACTATTCTGTGATATTCTGTACCTCCGTGGCATTAACCCTTATAACATTTCTCTGGCTTCACGATCGGGATCGTTTACCAATCTGCACTCATCATTCAGAATCATGGTCTCGCCATTTTGTGTGGAATAAGCAGTCCATCCCGGCAATTCGTCCACATTTGGATCACCCGTTCTCATAAACTGGTTCAGCGCGGCCGACATTTTTTGTGAAAGTCGTCTTGGCCTTGCTCCTCCTCCGGTGTGAGTCAACATTCGATCCGTATTATCAAACCAGAAACAGATATCCAGGCAGTGAAAGGCTCGCATCCTTCCGTTAAACATTGGTGGTTCCCAACCAAACCAAGCCACATAAACCGGAGCTTGTTGTTGAACTTTGGCGTTTGCGGTTTCAATCAAACCCTGACGGTTACTGATAACCATAATCATTATCTCGATGGGCTTCTTGTCAGGAAATGCTTCCCGATATGCTTCCACTACAGGGTCTGCTTTGTCACCAAGTCCTCCGGAAAAACCGGCTTGTTCTTTCAGTGATTCTTTTACCTGATCAAATGTCCACTCTTCCATCTCGGGATTATTTCGAGCCACACTCCACTCGTGGAATGTGCTGCAGATTAGCATTGGAACTTCAGAGGAGAGTCCATTTGGATCAGAAAAATATTGACCTTTCGGCAGATTTCGTCCATCTGCAACCGGGCCGAATGATCCGAATCCGGAACCGCCGTGATCTTCCCGATATTTTCGAGCGGCTTCATTCGCGATTCGAAGATATTCTTCCCAGGGGATCTCCTGAAGTTTTTCAACCTCGCCTTCACTCAGTCCGGTTTCTTCCAGAATGTATTCACCGATACCCTGCGATCGTTCCTGATCAATTCCATCCAGCGTAGATCCGCTTAATGGCACAACTTTATGAAAAAGGCCTTGTGCTTTCTCCATCGCCATCAACGTGCAGACTTTGGCACCACCGCCGGATTGGCCCATGATGGTTACATTTCCGGGATCTCCACCAAAGTTTTCGATATTATCGCGAACCCATTCGAGAGCGGCAACCATATCAAGCGCACCGACGTTACCGGAATCAGCGAATTTCCTTCCACCTACCCCGGATAGATCAGAAAAACCAATGGGTCCCAATCGGTGATTGATCGAAACAAAAACCGTGTCGTGATTTCGGCTAAAGTTTGTTCCATGATATCCATCTTGTTCAATGCCATTACCGTTGGTATAACCACCACCATGAAGCCAAACTAAAACTGGCCTTTTTTGATTATCATTGATAGAAGGCGTCCAGACATTCAATTTCAGACAATCTTCGCCGACGTTATCATAATTCCAATGATCCTGGAAAGACTGATAGGGATTCCCGTACCGGCCCTCCATAATTTGCGGAGCCGTATCCCCCCACCAAACCGCAGGATACACGTCATCTCCCCATGGTTCAGGCTTTTGAGGTGGCATGAAACGATTCTCCCCTGCTGTACTCGCCCCGTACGGAATCCCTCTGAAGTTGTAAATATCATTCAGGATAAATCCATGAACTTTACCGTATTGAGTATCTGCAATTGCAGTATCATCATTAATAATTAATATTTGTTCCTCCGGTTCATGAGGTTTTTTCCCGTTTTTTGAAAATCGTGGAAGTGATCCTAAGCCTAGTCCTGCGGCTCCGAGTCCCATCGTTTGTAAGAAATCTCGCCTGTTCGTTTTCATGGTTGAATGATTTGTGGTTATGGTTGATCTA
>CAYRDO010000284.1:0-4044 GCA_964422985.1 uncultured Rhodohalobacter sp.
AACAGCCATTGCAGGCGGATTTGTCGGGGCTCAACCCTGGTTTAAGTTCGACCGCCTCAATAAAACCAATGTTCTAAACGGCACACTGATTACATTGTTGATCTTCACCCTGTTGATGATCCTCTATGTTCTCGGCCTATTTCCGCAGTACATTGCCGCTCCGTTTATGATGGTTCTCTACTCGTTTTTGGGTGGGTTCTTTATTGGTTATGCCATAAGGCTTTACAGTCTCAGGAAAGAATCGGGGCATGTACTCTATCAATATCGTTCATTTTGGGTCGACCACGCTCCCAACCTTTTGGCAATTGCCATCATCCTTTTTGGCATTTACAGAACGGCCATACTCACCGATCAACTCATTACCGGAATTCGTGTCACCTCGGGAGTCTCTCTCATTTGTTTTGGGATCTTCAATTGGACCCTCAAAGCTGTCCCTGAGTTTCGATCAAAAGGTGTGATCCTTTTGGACCGGTACATCTTGTGGGAAGAGGTAATCTCTTGGCGATGGATCAGTGAGGAGGTTTTGGGAATTGAATACCTGGTTGAGGAAAATAAGCATGAAGAACGCATCAAAGAGTTCTCCACAACCATTCCTCAACTGGAGAGAAAAGAGATCGAGATGATCCTCAAATCAAAAATGGACGAATATTTCGAGGAACGAAAAAAACGGCTTCTCAATCAGGAAGATTAGCCCACTCTCCGGTGTTCAACCATCAGACACTTGTCTTTAACGTATGTGAATCCATTTTTTTCGGCCGTTGATTTAGCTTCATTTGAGCTCACTCCTATTTGAGTCCAAATAACCGGCTTCTGCCCTGTTGCCTCAGACCACTCCACAATTTCATCAACCATGTCTGCAGTATAATCGCTGTTTCTGAAAATATCGATCATATCGACTTCTACATCCTCAGGTAAATCTGAAATTTTAGGATAACTTTTTAACCCAAAAACCGAGTCTTCATTTGGATTTACAGGAATGATGGTGAATCCTTTATCCAACAGATATTTGCCGATCCTGTAACTAGTTCGGTTTTGGCTGGATGACAATCCGATGATAGCGATTGTTTTTGTTGAATTTATAATCTCGTCTATAGTCATAGCTGATGAGCCTCAAAAGGGGTTTCTATTCTCGATTGTGATAAAAAAAGCTTACCTTTAAGCAAGTTTAATCAATAATATAAATACGAGGAATATTTTGTCTAAAGCAAAAGACGGAGATACCGTTAAAGTTCACTATACCGGCACACTTGAGAACGGTGAAGTGTTCGACACATCACAAGAACGAGAACCCCTTGAATTTCAATTAGGTCAGGGTCAACTCATTCCCGGTTTTGAAAAAGCTGTTATCGGGATGAGTGAAGGAGATTCTACTACTGTAGATATCCCCAGCGATGAAGCTTACGGAGAAGTACGTGAAGATTTGGTAATTACTGTACCCAAAGATCAACTCCCTGACGATGTTGAACCACAAGTTGGAATGCAGCTACAAGTTAATCAACAGAATGGTCAGCCGATTCCTGTTCGGGTAACCGAGATCAAAGATGAAGAATTGGTGCTCGATGCCAACCATCCTCTTGCAGGTAAAAACCTGACATTCGAGATTGAATTGCTTGAAGTAGCGTAAATTAGGATCAAATTATTAAGCAATTACCGGCCGACTGCTTTTGAGTAGTCGGCCTATTTTTTTATGGCAGATTTTACAAAGAAAAGTACCGTTAGTATTACGTGCCCACTTGGACTGGCACCTTTTTTAAAACAGGAAATCGAAGAGCATGGATTTCAGATCAAAAACAGCCGGGAGACGGGTGTTGAAATTGAAGCATCACTCAACGACTGCATCTACCTGAATTTTTGGCTTCGCACGGCTCACCGTGTTCATTATTTGATTGATGAAAAGAAGATTCAAAGTCCGGATAAACTGAAAGTTTGGATCAAAAAATACCCGTGGGAGGACTGGATTGATGAGAATGGATATTTCTCCGTAACCTCGAGAGTAGATCACCCCACGATTGAAAATGATCAATACGCCAACCTTATGGTTAAAGATGCGGTTGCCGACCGAATTCGGTTTAAGAAAGACCAGAGACCGGACAGCGGATCAGACCTTCAAAAAACAGTACTATTCTTGTATTGGGATAAAAATGTTGCAAGAATTTTTGTAGATACATCCGGTGAGTCATTGTCCCGCAGGAATTACAGGGGATCAGGTGCATTTGCTCCCATGCAGGAAACGTTGGCATCGGCAATTATTAATGCTACGAAATGGAAACCGGGTCAGCACTTTATCAACCCTATGACAGGAAGCGGAACTCTGGCCATTGAAGCGGTTATGCAAGCCACCCGGAGGGCTCCCGCTTCACTGAAAAATAACTTTGGTTTCATGCACATTCTCGGCTTCGATGAGGATTACTATCATAACGTTCGGGATGAGGCCAGGCGAGGTGTGGTAAAAGATATCGAAGGAAAATTTATCGCTACCGATAACGATCCCAATGCAATCATCGCAGCAAAGAAAAATGCACAAACCGCCGGGGTCGATCACATGATCGACTTTCAAACCTGCGACTATTCCGAAACTCCTGTACCGGACGGTGATGGCGTCGTCGTATTCAATCCGCCTTACGGCGAACGAATTGGATCACCGGATGATCATATTAACCTTTACAAAGGCATCGGTGATTTCATGAAAAGCAGTTGTCCCGGAAAGATGGGTTATGTGTTTACGGCCAATAATAAACTCACCAAAAAAGTAGGTTTGCGGGCTTCCTCCAGAACCACATTTTTCAATTCCACGATTGAGTGTCGTCTGTTGGAATATGAGTTGTATAAAGGTTCGAAGAAATAATCTCCCTTTCAGGGGAGACAGAGATTCTCAAACGTTCTTGAGAATCTCAGAGGGGTGTTTGCGTCGCTAGCCAAGACGGCAAAAGCTTCTAATGTGGGCCTTTTTAGTCAGCCACAAAAACACGAAAACACTAAAAAAATTGTGACTTTGTGTTTTAGTGGCTCTACTTCTCCCTCCTCATTGAATCAATTCAAGATGGTGCAAGCGTCTCGCTTGTACCGTTGTACTTTCGGGAAGTACCTGGAATCTTTTACACTCGCAACTTGAACACACCCCAATATCCCCTCTCCAGAGGGGACTTCTAACAATACTGTTTCACAAGTTTGTCATTTCAACCAACTCACTTCGGCAAAAAAACAAGAAAACACTAAAAATTTTGTGACTTTGTGTTTTAGTGGCTCTACTTCTCTTCTTCATACATCCAACTTCATCTATACTCCTTTCCCATACAAAACTTTTTTATAGTTCTATTTCAGAAGTTCAGAAATAACAAGAGTTATGCTATTTTAGAATTCACTTTTAAACATGCTCAGCAATTTTTTATGTACAAATCTATATTTCTGACGATTCTCTCCTTTCTTTTTCTTCAATCCGCATTCGGTCAATCAACACGTATGATTGATGAGATCAAAAATCATCAGGATGGCACTAAAATCTGGTGGGCAGGTCACAATAGCTGGATCATAAAATCGGGTGATATGGTCGTAACAACTGACATTTTTTTGGAGGACGAAAATAGAATCGATCCACTGCTAATTACTTCTGAAGAACTTGCTGAAGTGATCGATATCTCTTTTGTGAGTCACTGGCACGGCGACCATTTTAACGGGGATACATCCCGAATTCTAGCCGATAATTCCGATTGCACATTTGTTTTACCTGAAAATGCTTTAGATGAAGCAGATCAATTTGGCATCCCTGAAGACCGGATTGTTGTGGCAAAACCACGAGAATCATTCGAGATTGAAGGAATTCAGGTGGATGCTCTTCGCGCCATTCACGGTAATAAAGATTTTGCTATCTACTACCAGGCAAATTTACAGGATGTTGGCTATAAATTTACAATCAACGGAACGAGCTTTGTTCAGCCCGGTGATACGTATCTTTTGGAAGATCATCTGTTTTTGGAGGATGTTGATGTTCTCTTTGTCTCTCCCACGGAACACAATATGTATATCGACAGATCTGTGATTCTTATT
>CAYRDO010000285.1:0-4005 GCA_964422985.1 uncultured Rhodohalobacter sp.
ACTTCTTGGAAAAGAAACGGCGCTTGTTGAAGTTGAAGGGCAAGATCACCACATTTTGGATTACAATAAATACAAGCTTTGGAAATCGAGTATTATCTCTTGGTTCGACAGATATTTAAAAGATCAGCCCGCTTGGTGGAACCATAAATATTCTGAGTAGACTGAAAAGCGAGATTATTAGTTTACTGGCGCAAGTGAGGCTTCGCTGAACACTTGCTGCCAGAATTGTGAAATTCTAAGTATAGAAACTGATTACTAAGATTAATCAGCTTTATTTACAATTCAGCTTCATCAATAATCGCTTTTTTCATCAATACAGCAAGTAATAGCATAAACAACGGAGCTGTGATTGCCCATGGAGTAGCGAGGAGCAATAAGCTTTCAGAAAAGTGAGGATAGAAATAGACAAATGCTATCAAGGGTGTGGTAATCGTATGGGCGATAAAAGAGTACCGAACCCATTTTTGGAATCCATATTTCTCAAATATTGGGATTGCAATTAAGGTTGCCAACCCCATAAATATGTAGCCAATGGCATCAAAGTCCCAGAAAAGCGAGTGAGGCGTTTGTCTTAAAAGTTGAATTTCTTCTGCAGTTCCTTGTAGTGTTGCCGGAATAACCGTTGCTAATTGAACCACATAGTTGGCTGTAACGAATACCACATATATTGTGGTAAAGATGACAGCAGCATGACTCCAAAATTTTTTCTCATTGGGAACAACATAATGAAAGACAAGCATTTCAAGCAGAAATGGTAATGTGATGCAAAGCGAGAATCCATAGATGAGAATTTCATCCATTGGATAGGTAAGCAGATCCCAAATTTGCATCATTTGAACGATGTAAAAGAACACCGTTGCTACAAAAGCAACGACCCCTGACCAATACCCTATTTTATAAATTCTCATCTTTAGACAACTAATTCCTTATAGACATTTTTGTAGACGTCAATACCACGGAGGAGTGCTCGGACATTGAATTGTAGTATCCCACAAATCTATTGGTTTCGGGTGCCTCATAAGAATCCAAATTTTGAGCCCACCGGTAAGCTATGGGTTGATAATAGAGTTCTGCAGTTATCTGAAGTGATTGACTCGGATTGTCCAGCTTCACTCGATATCGAACCTGGTCACCGCCGCCAATAAAATTTTCGTCTTCATCTGCAGGGCCGTATGTCGCGATATCCTCATCGGCAGTCGATTTATCAAAACCTTTCGGCAAGATTCGGTTGTCTTTGATATACCGGATGGCTGTCAGAAGCCCGGTTGTGACCTCGCCTTCCGGATCAGCAAGTATGGCTTCATAAATTTGAACCTGTTCTTCATTGGTAATTTCTGAATAGTGCCCTTCATATCGGCTGCCATCCAGATCATTATCATTTCCGGTAATAGAGCCATTTGGTTGTACAGCACCCGATTCGAATACTACATTTTCATTCTGATCTGCTACTGTAAAGTGGATCCATACCCGGCGTGACGGATACGCAGTTGGAAGTTTGTGCCCGGCAAGATTTTCGATATCTACATCAACCACCAATTCATCTCCGACCATCTCTGCATTTGCAATAGAAATGTAAGCTGATTTGGTTTGAAGGTGATTAATCGTTCGATTGATGGCAGCATCCATCTCCTGTGGTAATGCCTGCACACCCAATTCGTCTCGATAGCGATTGAGCATACTTTGCATAAAGAAATTACCACCTCTGAAGGAGTGCCTTGAAACGCCTTCACGAGGTTGTCCCCAAACCGATGAAATGGCCGTATTCCCTTCTACAACGGGCATATGGCACGATTGACAACTCTGATCATTCACAAAGCTACTGTGTTTCCATTCAAGATAGGGAACCTGTTCGGGAAGCTCGCCGATCACTTCTCCGCCGGGTCCCAATGTATGGGTGTAAAGCGTGTGACAAGTTGCACACATCTCGGATTCTATCAGGTGTTTCGATTCTACCTGAAGAAATCCGGATGAGGAATGCATGATTGTTGATCGCCCTGGGTCGACCGGATAGGGACCGTAAATCTCTCGCTGGCCTAATGGTTTTTCAGTATCAATAATAAATCCACCGACAAAGCTTTCGCGTTCTCCGAAATTATCCGGTTTGATTTGATGACACGTAGTGCACGACACGCCATCAACAGCCAGAATATTTTGTTGAGTAACGGCCTGATTGGCGGGAAGATTGGCAAATACCTGGCTCATCTCTCCTATCGCTTGTGCCTGGGTATGAGCCATCGGCATATGGCACGTTGAACATTCATTTTCGATGGCTGCCTGAGATTCGGGATGATCCATTACTTCTCTGCGAACAGCTGCATGCCAGTATGGGTCTCTTGCAGAATTCGCCATCATGCTGGCCCTCCAATTTATTCCAAATGAGATATCCTCGCCCGATGGCGAAACCAAATTATTATGACAGTTCATACAGTTATCAGCCGTTGAGAAAAGAAGCATCTGTTGGGCTGTGGCAAGATTGATCCCGTGAATTTGGGGTGCCGGCTCAGCATTATCCGCACGATAACTATTAATACTGACACCCAATACCATCGTCAAAATCGGAAGTGAAATAATGATCATCAGGTTTTTATACATCTCGATCTCCCATTGATTAAACTGTTACTCTACAAAAAAGTCATCTCTTACTCACCATCCTTCAAAAAAACCACCGTCAAACCAATCCCATAAAATGTATACCATTAGCTGAGAATCACGACTGGCGTCATCAACCGGTATTCGATAGCCCACATTTAGCATAATATGTTGTCGTTTATTCAGCGTAATCTGCATCTGCGGGACTACATCCCAGTGCGTTTTTACACCCGACTCCAGTTCACGAGCTCCAAGAATCTCCACCATGGGTGACCACGTTCGTCCCCAGGGATTCGGATTAAAACTTTTTCCGAGAGCAGCTCGCCAAAAAGCTTCATTTTCAGCTTTATCCTGCAGCACCGGATATTCCAAACCTGTCTGCAAGTGCAAGAATCCCCCAGCCGGCAAAAGTTGACCAAAAGATGCAAAGGGTTCTAAAACGGTGGTTCCTTTTCCGAAACCGGTTGCCCTATCCCCTGTGGGCAAAATCACTTCGCCGGTTAAACTGAAAATGGTTCCGCTGTTATAGTTATGATACAAAGCTCGTTTCACACCAAGCGCCAAGTCACCAACGTGCCCCCCGCTCCATTTGCCACCGGGCATTTGGCTGTACCCAAAAGGCAGAACAATCTCTATTTGATTTCGAGCACCAAATCTTTGTTCATAAACAATTTCGTTGGTTACGGCTCCTTCATTTTCCACATCAATGAAAGAGGAAATGACTGCTTCATCTTCAGGATATGCTTTTTCAGTCACCAGTGCTCTTGGCAGGTTCAGTTCACCACGAGGCCAGTCTTTATCGGTACAAAAGGTTCGAACATAGTCCATGGCCTTTTGAAGCTCTTCAACGGTAAGAGCCTCACCAAATGCAGGCATCTCTTTTGAAAATCCCCGGGCCGACCCGCCTTGATGAGCTACGGCAACCCAATCTCCGTCCGGCTCACGATTTGCAAAATCGCAGTCTGTAAAATCTGGTGGCGGTGTTTGCAGGCCAAGTTGTTTAACCGACTCTCCTTTTCCATCTGCTCCGTGACAATTCGCACAAGCTTGCATGTAAAGTTCTTTTCCCGAAAGCGGTTGGTCAGCATAAAAGATGACCTCACCTGTCTTGGAATCAGAATGACCTTGAAGGTAATCGGAATTGTTTTGTGCGGTGAACGCAAAAAACACGAATGTAGAAACGAGTACGACTACAAGAAAATAAACATTTCTATAAGGAAAACTCTTCTCCATGATTCTCTCCCTCTCTAATAATTGATCTCTTTTAAGAAATTTAAATCAAAAGAAATTGAGATCAATTCTAAATAAAGTTCTCCACACTCATCAGCTTGCAGAGAAAATAACACTCGTTCTATCAGGAGTATTTTTTCCTGAATTTATTCACCGTTTCATCACTGCCCACAACAATCAGTTGGT
>CAYRDO010000286.1:0-3955 GCA_964422985.1 uncultured Rhodohalobacter sp.
GATTTTTATAAATATTTCTGATGGTTTCGGTCACTTCCGGATATGTAATGATTCGAGATCAAGATCGTCAAAACTCTCAATTATCAAGTCGGCCGAAGACAAGTCTTGACTTCCTGAATTAGGATTTCTATAGCCCACACAGATCATATTCGCTGATTTTGCAGCTTTTACACCATTAGCAGAGTCCTCAATAACCAGGCAATTCTCAGGCTTGGTCTGGGCCATCTCAGCGGCTTTCTCAAATATTTCGGGATGCGGTTTCGATGTTGGGAGATTCGCACCGCTGATTCTAAGATCGAAGTAATCGATTAAGCCAAACTTGGAAAGAACCAACTCGATATTCTTCATCTCAGAGGAGGAAGCAAGCACTAGCGTGATGTCATTATTTTGTAGTTCTTCAATCAACTGAACAACTCCATCAATCGGATCGCCGGAGAAGGAGTTATTGATGATCTCCAGGTATCTTTCGTTTTCTTCCCTGTGAATCTCCTGAATGTCTATGTCGAGGTTGTAGGTGTCTTTCAGAACTTTCCACAGGTCTGATCTACCAACAAACTTTGTATGTTCCTCATGACTAATTTCAAGCCCAACTTTACGAAACAGGTCTTGTTCAACCCGCATGTAAATTGGCTCACTGTCTATGATGACCCCATCCATATCAAAAATAACACATGAGATCATAAATTATACTTCCCCTTTATTTAATGTACCGTTGTGAAGAGAGTAAACGATATCGCAGCGTGCAGCAATCTCTTTTTCATGGGTGATAAGAACAATCGAGACATCTTCCATATCTCGAAGCTGGAAAAGCAGGCTTAGGATCGATTCCGTATTTTTTTCATCGAGGTTTCCGGTCGGTTCATCAGCCAAAATAATTGAGGGATGATTCGTAAGCGCCCTGGCCATCGATACGCGTTGTTGTTCTCCGCCGGAAAGTTGAGAGGGTCTGTGATTGAGCCGTCCGCTCATACCGAAACGGTCCAGCAACTGCTTTGCCCGATCTTCAGCTTCACTAAATGGCCTGTCCTGAATAAGTGCCGGCATCATCACATTTTCCATAGCTGTAAACTCCGGCAACAGGTGATGAAACTGAAAGACAAACCCCACATTCTTATTTCTTAGATCGGCAAGCTGATCCTTTTTGAATTGATAGATCGATTTTCTATGCCAAAAAACATCTCCGGATGTTGGCTGATCGAGTCCGCCAAGTATATGCAGCAGTGTACTTTTACCGCTTCCGCTGGACCCTACAATTGAGATAATGTCGGCCTTTTTTACCTGCAGATCTACTCCCTGCAGAATTCTTAGCACACCATTGCCTGACTCTGAAGGAAATTCTTTGTGAATATCACTGCATTGCAGTACCAAATCGTCATTCATGTTACTCAGCTTTTGTCTGAAATTCGGGGTAAATCACGGATTCAATATTTACACATCTTCCGCTTTCTGTGTTGATATCTACAACAAGCCCGCACATTCGGTTATCATTTTTGGCGATTTTATATCGCTGTGGTGTTCCAAGCGTGAACCGCCGAATAGATGTGTCTTTGTCCATACCAATGACCGAATCAAAGGGGCCTGTCATTCCAACGTCTGTTATATAACCTGTTCCTTTAGGCAGAATTCTGGCATCATTGGTAGGAGTATGAGTGTGAGTTCCAACCACGGCAGAAACCTCGCCATCAACAGTCCATGCGTACGCCATCTTTTCGGCTGAGGCTTCGGCATGAAAATCTACAAAAATCAGGTTGGTTTCCTCTTTGATTCGTTCCAGGGCCCAATCTGAAGTTGAGAATGGATCGTCAATATCAGCCATAAAGGTGCGTCCCTGTAGATTCAGAACTCCCAATTTTAAACCGGTTTTTCCAATTTCGTAGATGCCATACCCATACCCGGCATTGCCTTTTGGAAAGTTCATAGGGCGCAGGAGATGATCGTCCGTTTTCATGTAGGAAAAGATCTTCCATTTATCGAAAGAATGGTTTCCCCCGGTGATGACATCCACGTCAATATCATATAAGCGTTGAACAATGTGGCGGTTTACCCCGCGGCCTTCATGCGAGTTTTCGGCATTCGCAATGATGAAATCAGGATCATATTTGTCTCGTAATGAAGGAAAAATTGTTTCAAGAAGAGAAAGGCCGGGTTCACCGACAATATCAGAAATAAAAAAGACTCGTATCGTTTCAGGCATATATCGAGTTTAGCTTCAAAAATTTACAAGATGGAAAGTACTGATTTTTCGGGGAGAGATTGAAAGAAAAATCTTGGACATTTATATCGGCTCGAGTTCATCTTGGCTGTTAAATTTGGGGAACAAGACGTTGGGAATTCGGCAGACGAAAAAAACAATCGTCAGCCGATTAATTAAACATACATCACAATCGTCACAAAATGACTTAAACTGCCGGCCAATACAAACAGGTGCCAGATTCCGTGAGCGAGCCTGTGTTTCTCACTGAGAGCGAAAAAGATCACACCCATCGTGTAGAAAAGCCCGCCGGCCATCAACCATGAAACCCCCTCAATGGTTATTCGGATCATAAGTGTATCAAAAAGAAAAAAGGCGATCCAGCCCATTCCCAAATAGATGGCAACCTGCAGAATTCTGCTTCCGGCTTTATGAAGCAGATCAATAATGATTCCAATTGCCGCAAGTCCCCAAACGATTCCAAACAGAGTCCACCCAATATCGCCGTGAAGTGTTATGAGAGTAAACGGGGTATAGGTTCCGGCTATCAAAAGGTAGATGGAGATGTGGTCAAGCTTGCGAAAGATTTTTTTCCATTTCCCGCGAAAGCTGTGATACAAAGTAGAACACGTAAATAGGGTGAGGAGCGTAATCCCATAGATTGTAAAACTGGTAATTCTCCAAAAGCCGCCTTTCATAACGGCTACATAGACCAAAACAGCCAAACCGATAGCGGAAGCTATGCTCCCAATCAGGTGGGAATAACTATTAAAACGTTCGCCTTTGTACATATTATATTCTTAACTAAAAGATCTGCAACAGCCAGAGGTAAGCAACAATTCCCGAATAGAAGAATTTAGGAAATTTCTGTGACCAGTTTTGAAATTTCATCATTGATCTGATCCATCAATTCGCTCTCTTTTTCTCCGGATTGATCAAGTTCGGTTCTGAGTTCAAACAACTCTTCCGTGATACTCAAACAAGCCAGAATCATAATTGTAGAGTCAGGCTGATTTGAGAATTGATTTCGAAACAACTTAAATTTTTCGTCGACATAACTGGCGATACGCCGGGTATTTTCAACTTCTGTGTCTTCAACCTTTAGCGGTATCTGTTTGCCAAGAATAGTTACTTTAATCGATTCCATCTTAATCCTCGAGATATTTGTCAATCTTTTCGATTAAACCGGCAACCTGGTGCCGCATCGCAATTCTTTCTGACTCACTGATATTGGAAAAAATATCGGCCTGATCTTTTTGAAGTTCATTCAATTTAGATTTGAGCTTCAGGTTCTCTCGGTTCAGATCTTTATTCTGTTTTTTAAGACGCTGAACCTGGGTACGAATCTGATCCAGTAACTTTTGGAATGTCTCTTTTTGGATATCATTCACAGCCATGGATTTAGGAAATTATGATCGAAGTTTGGCTCCGACTGTTTTTTCTAATTTTTTTACAATTTTTTGAACAACCGGCTCTACATCTTTGATGTTCAATGTTTTGTTAGAATCTAAAAAAGTCAATCGAAATGCAATACTTTTTTTGTCATCCCCAAGATTTTCACCTTCATACACATCAAATACGGAAACATTTTGCAGAATTCGACCTGCCGTATCGCGAATTTCTTTGGAAAGTTCACCAGCCCGAATATGTTTATCCACTAAAAATGCAGCGTCGAATTCAAAGGGAGGGAACTTAATAATCGGTTCGAAGGTTTTGTCCCTCTTTCCCACACCATTATTTAGCAATACTGTCAGATCCATTTCT
>CAYRDO010000287.1:0-3949 GCA_964422985.1 uncultured Rhodohalobacter sp.
TACTTAGAGAAGCAACATTGATGAGTAATTCCATTCAAACACAACCCGTTTTCGGACGAACCCGCCACATTCATATGGTGGGTATCGGTGGGATTGGTATGAGCGGAATGGCTGAAATTTTGCTTCTGCGGGGTTACCAGGTCAGCGGTTCGGATCAAAGCAAATCAGAAACGACAGATCGATTAGAAGAGCTTGGTGCAAACATTTTTTATAAGCATGCTCCTGAAAATATTGAAGGAGCCGATGTTGTGGTCTACACCAGCGCCGTGAAAGCTGATGAAAATGTTGAGACCAAAGAAGCGATCTCACAAAAAATTCCTGTTATCAAGCGGTCAGAGATGCTGGCCGAATTGATGCGAACCAAATATGGAATTGGCGTGGCCGGAACCCATGGAAAAACGACCACAACGACCATGACCGGCCATGTAGTTCAAGATGGTCAGTTTGATCCGACTATCATTGTTGGCGGACGTGTGCACAGTTTTGCAAAAACCAACGCAGTGGTCGGAAAAGGTGATATCATCATTGTTGAAGCCGACGAATACGATCGAACATTTTTACGCCTCTCCCCTTCTTTGGTAGTGATTACCAACATTGAAGCGGAGCACATGGATATCTACAAAGACCTGGACGATGTAAAACAGGCATTCACCGATTTTGCAAATAAGGTTCCGTTTTATGGAGCTGTGGTTGTTTGCCTTGATGATCCTGAAGTGCGAAGTATTCGACCGAATATCAAAAAAAGGACCATCAGTTATGGATTTAATCCACAGGCGCAGGTTCGGGCAGTGGACGTATCCCATCAAACCCTGAACAGTACATTTACGGTGATCTCCTCGGGTGAAGAACTTGGCGAAATTCAATTACAAGCTCCCGGCGATCACAATGTAAAAAATGCGTTAGCCGCGGTTGCTGTTGGATTAGAATTGGGAATTTCTTTTGAGAAGATTAAATCAGGTTTGGAGCGATTCCAAGGTGTTTTCCGACGATTCCAGGTGAAACATAATACCGAAGACCTGATTGTAATTGATGATTACGCTCATCATCCAACGGAAGTTCAGGCAAGCATTCAGGCTGCCAAAAAAGGTTGGAAGGATCGCAGGCTTGTTGCTGTTTTTCAGCCTCACTTGTACTCACGCACAAAGCAATTGTATAAAGAATTTGGTCTCTCATTTTTTGACGCTGAGGTGCTTGTGGTAACGGATGTATATCCATCACGCGAGCAACCAATAGAAGGTGTGACTGGTGAATTAATTTCTGATACGGCTAAAAATTACGGACACAAAAATGTCCACTATGTGAAGGAGAAATCAGATCTCCCTGAGAAACTGAAAGAGATTTTAAAAGATGGCGATATCGTCATCACCATGGGCGCCGGAGATGTGTACAAATACGGCGAGGAATTTCTTGAACTCGTAACCGAGGTAGGTGATTAGAATGGCGAAGAAGAAATCAAGCAAGTTGAAAAATGCAGTTTGGATCATTCTTTCACTCGCACTGTTGACCGGTGCCGTTATGGGTGGACTCTACCTCGAAAACAACACCCGGATTGAAGCAGTGAAATTTGAAGGAAATCACTACACGGATGTTGAATCTCTGGAAGAAGCCCTGGATTCACCGGTGGGAATGCTGGCTGACAGCGTTTCATACGACAGCCTTTTTATGGATCTGAAAACTCTTCCTTATGTGGAAGACGCCACTGTAAGTATGGGCATGCTCGGAACTCTGACTTTTAAAGTTACTGAAAGAGATCCCTTTGCCATGCTGGTGGATGGAAATCGTCGAGTTTATTTGTCAGAAGGCGGAATCAAACTTCCCGTCATCCCGGAAAAGGTAAAAGATGTACCTCTGGTATATGGATTTTCAGCACGGTCGTTGAGTGACACGCTGAAATCAGAATCATACCGGCAAGTGGAAAACTTTCTGATCGCAGCACGGGAAAATGAACTCGGCTGGGTCACAATCAGTGAAGTTTCTTGGAATGAAAGTGAAGGTGTGGTTGCCCTCACATACGAAAATGGAGTAAAACTGCTTTTTGGACGCGACCAATTCGATACAAAAATGAAAAACTGGGAAGCATTTTACACAGACGTAATTTCCAAAAAAGGGATCGGGGCGTTTACCAGTATCGACCTCCGGTATGAAGATCAAATTGTAACACGTAATTCTTAAATCAAAAAAGTTTAGCAATCAATAACAGACCAGGATCGCATATGGAACAGGAAAATGAACGAATTGTTGTAGGACTCGATATTGGCACGACCAAAGTTTGTGCTGTTGTGGCATCGATCAATGCGCAGGATCGAATCCACATTCTGGGCGTTGGCAAAGCTCCAAGCGAGGGTTTGAATCGCGGAGTTGTGGTAAATATCGACAAGACGGTGAATGCCATCAAAACAGCCATTCAACAGGCGGAGCTGGCTTCGGGGATTGAGGTGAATTCCGTGAATGTTGGAATCGCCGGCGATCATATCCGGAGTATTCGCAGCAAGGGTGTCATCACCATCAACAATAAAGACAAAGAGATTACAGTACAGGATGTCGAGCGGATTTTGAAGGACTGTCAGCAGATTATGCTTCCGCCCGATCAACAGATTTTACATGTGATTCCACAGGAATTTGTGGTAGATGGCCAGGATGGCATCAGTGATCCTGTAGGAATGAGCGGCATGCGAATGGAAGCCGAAGTGCACATTATCACAGGCCTGGTTTCTGCTGCAAAGAATCTCTACCGATGTGTGGAGCGCGCCGGTTACCAGGTTGCGGATATTATTCTCGAACCTCTCGCTTCATCATATGCAGTTTTAGACGATGAGGAAAAAGAAGCCGGAGTGGTATTGGTGGATATCGGCGGCGGAACGACCGATCTCGCTGTATTCCAGGAAAATACGATTCGCCACACCGCAGTCATCGCGATTGCCGGAAAGAAAGTGACCGACGACATCAAAATTGGTTTGAGTGTGCTGGATGACCAAGCGCAAAAACTAAAGCATCAGCACGGCGAATGTTTTGTGGATCTGATTGAAGATGACGAATCGATCACCATTCCCGGAATTGCGGGGCGTCCACCAAAAGAAATTACGAAGAGTATCCTGGCGAAAATCATCCAGGCAAGAATGGAAGAGATCCTGGAGATCGTAGCCATCGAAGTGAAACGCAGCGGTTATGCCGATTCCTTAAGTGCTGGAATTGTGATAACCGGTGGCGGATCACTCATCAAAAATATTTGTCCGTTAGCCAATGAAGTACTCGGAATGGATGCCAAAATTGGCCGTCCACTCGGGCTTGCCGGCGGACTGATCGAAGAAGTAAACAGCCCCATCTATGCTACAAGTGTGGGATTAGTACTACACGCGCTCAAAGCAGAAGGTGTGGAGAACGAGATGGTTCCCTCATCATCGCAGGGAACCGGAGTTGAGAAGGTGATGAACAGTATCACTGAACGAATGAAAAGTTGGTTCAAAGAACTTTAGCAATCAAACAACCCCAAAACCTGTAAGGGTAACTCATGAATTACCCCTACCGCAAGACAAACAAAACAAGAAGAAGCAGTAAATAATTAATACAGATAGCAATCATAAACGGAGTTAACTATGGAATACGTAACATCACGCTTTAGTTTTGACGAAAAAGGTCAGGATAATGCGAAGATCAAAGTGATCGGTGTTGGCGGTGGCGGCGGTAATGCCATCAATAACATGATCAGGAAAGGATTAGACAGTGTGGAGTACATCGCACTGAATACAGACGCCCAAGCGCTCAAGAATAATTCGGCAGATATTGCCATCCAGGTTGGAGCGAATCTGACCTCAGGATTAGGAGCCGGAGCGAGACCTGAAATTGGCCGCGAGGCTGTAGAGGAAAATCGCCACGAACTGGATGAAGCTGTTGATAATGCCGACATGATTTTTATTACGGCAGGAATGGGCGGCGGAACCGGAACAGGCGG
>CAYRDO010000288.1:0-3943 GCA_964422985.1 uncultured Rhodohalobacter sp.
CTCCACGGTTCCGCCTCTCGATATGGGTGCTTTCCGGGTTATCCGTGTTTTTGATCTGGATGATCGTAGTATCCGTCGGGATTGGGGCCGTTTCTATTTCTACGTTCCAGGTATTGGCTATTCTTCTTGATCAAATCGGAATTTCAACGAGCTGGTCGTACGAAGCAGTTCAGCAGGCCATTCTTCTGAATATTCGTCTGCCACGGGTTTTCCTTGCTGTATTGATTGGTGCCGCACTTGCAATTTCGGGAGCCTCTATGCAAGGATTGTTTCGCAATCCGCTTGCCGATCCCGGTCTGATCGGTGTTTCCAGTGGAGCCGCACTTTTTATGGCTGTGGCGATGGTCGTGCTGAGTTCGATTGCATCTCCAATTATCGATTTTTTAGGAACGGCACTTTTACCCTTGGCAGCTTTTGCCGGAGGTACATTAGCCACAATCTTGGTGTATAGGCTTTCCACCACCAACGGCAAAACGAATGTAGCAACGATGCTTCTGGCCGGTATCGCCATCAATGCGATGGCAAACGCGATGATCGGGTTTATGATTTTCCTGGCGAATGATGACCAGCTTCGCGATCTCACATTTTGGACCCTGGGAAGTCTCGGGGGCGCGATGTGGAGCTCAGTCTGGGTTGTGCTTCCATTTTTATTAGCCGCCATTATTTTTCTGCCGCGATTATCCAAAGGACTCAACGCTATTCTACTTGGAGAATCGGAGGCTCGTCATTTAGGGGTAAAAGTAGAGCGCCTGAAACAGATGATCATTGTCTTTGTGGGATTGGCTGTCGGGGCTGCAGTTTCCGTAAGCGGGATTATTGGATTTGTTGGGCTTGTGGTTCCGCACATTTTACGGCTATGGATTGGGCCCGATCACCGGTTTTTGATTCCGGGCTCAGCCATTTTAGGCGGATTATTGTTATTGAGCTCCGATCTCTTAGCCCGAACGATTGTTGCTCCCGCTGAAATGCCAATTGGGGTGATCACAGCCTTTATCGGAGCCCCGTTTTTCCTCTGGCTGCTGTTAAGAAACAAAGAATTCGGAGGATATTTATGATGACCCTCCCTCTATCTCCCTCCCTATCCCGACCAAAAGACGGTCGTGACAAGGAGGAAGAACGTATGATTTCAACTACAGAAATAGCCCCTCCTTGTAACGTGTTTTTCGTCATAGGGAGGGGTTGGGGTGGGTCCAAAAACTAAACACTAATATCATGCTTCAAGCAAAAAACATAACTGTTCAAATTGGCGATAAGAAACTGGTTCGGGATGTTTCGATGAACATCATGCCAGGAAAATTTTCTGCGATTCTGGGAAAGAACGGGGCCGGTAAATCCACATTTTTAAAAACTCTAACCGGGGATATGAAACCGACATCCGGAGAGATTTTAGTGGAGGGCAGAAAGCTGGCTTCTATTGAGCATAAGCATCTTGCAAGAAAACGCGCAGTGATGATGCAAAACGCCACACTCGCTTTCTCATTCACGGCGCTCGAAGTAGTTTTGATGGGACGAACGCCGCATTCACACGGATTTGAAACACCGCGTGATCAAAAAATTGCAAGAGAATGCATGAAGCAAGCCGGTGTAGATCACTTGATGGATCGCAGTTTCCCAACGTTGTCGGGCGGTGAAAAACAACGCGTTCAATTTGCCCGAATGTTGGCCCAGTTGTGGGATCGAATCGAACAAAAAAAACCGTGTTGCCTAATCTTGGATGAACCCCTCTCCAGCCTCGATCTTGCCTACCAACACGCCATCATGCACTTGGTCAAACGTCTCTCCCGAAAAAATGTAGCTGTGCTGATGATTCTGCACGACCTCAACCTCGCTGCCCAATATGCCGATGAAATTAACATCATGAAAGAGGGACGAACCTATGCACTCGGCACTCCAAACGATGTCTTCAAACCCGAAATCATCGAGATGGCGTTCGACTGTCCGGTTCATATCATGCAACATCCACACTATCATTGTCCGCTGGTTATTGCTGCAAAACAGAATGAGAAATCGTTTTTGAGTGCGGTGTAGTAAACTTCCGAAGTCTCAGAAATTTTAGAATAGCTTTTCGTTTATTTTAGGATCCGAAGTTTAAGTAAGCTCAGAAAGACATCGGAAGTTTTGGTAAACGACAGACTTGAATTCCACTCCAGTTTGGATTATTTAAGAGAAACTACAGAACCATGTAGTGACTGGCTGTTAAATCATAGCCATTTTTTAAATAAAAAGCTGATGGAAGAAAACGCACAAGAACCGAAACTGATACGTGTCGTCATTGTAGAGGATAATCAATACATCCGCGAGGGGTGGGAGACGATCCTGGACAGTGATCCAAAAATTGTGGTGAAAAGCGTATTTCGGGATTGTGAGTCCGCTCTTGAATCCGACGATATTGAATGGTGCGACATCATTCTGTTAGACATTCAGCTTCCCGGCATTATGGGCACGGAAGGTGTTGAGAAGTTTTTAGAGATCAACCCAGGTCTGGCCATTATTATGATCTCCGTGATGGAAGATTCCCAGCATATCTTTGAAGCTCTGCAAAACGGGGCGATTGGGTATCTCATCAAAAAAGTGGGGCCGGATGAATTGATCCAAGCTGTGAAAGATGCCTATGAAGGAGGATCGCCGATGTCTCCGGTTATTGCCCGAAAGGTGATCGCCTCCATGCAGACCCAGCCTAAGAAAAAAGAAAAACTGAACCTGACCGACCGCGAACAACAGGTTCTGAAATTACTGGCCGAAGGGAATTCTTATTCAGCCATTGCCAACGAAATCTATCTTTCTGTGGATGGTGTAGGATATCACATCCGCAATATTTACAGGAAGTTGCAGGTGAACAGCAAAGCTGAAGCAGTCGCCAAAGGACTCGCAAATGGTCTCATTACGATGGCTGAATCGTAAGCTCATCTTTTCGAATTAATTTTTTTTGAAATAATAAAAAAATGGTACCCTTACAGAGGGTAAACTATAGAAGGCTTAATGCAAATCAACTAACTAACAAAAATTAGGGTACAACATGAATCCAACTGTAAAGGCTGTAGCAAATAAAACGGACGCTGAACTTATCATCAAAGACAAAAAGAAAGCAAAGCCTGAATCCGTTTCTCCACATTCAATGAAGAAACTCACGAATGATAAATTGTTGGATATGACCTTCATTTCAAAAACTAACAGGCCTATATACATTCAAATAAAATCCGTTGTTGGAAATGGTGGTGTAGGTGATAGAGATGACGAGGTACAAGTAGTCATAGGAGATCCCGAAGAAGAGGAAGATAACTAACTAAATTTTTGCTTTCATGATCCGGTGGATAAGCATTGCCCTGCTTACTCTTCTTCCTGCAAGTCTTTGGGGGCAAGGTGTGCCTTTCATCCGCCATTACGATGCTGAGACGATTGGCAGTCACCCACAGAATTGGGCTATATCGCAGGATAGCACCGGATATTTATATTTTGGGAGCCAGGCAGAATCAATCCAAAGATTCGATGGGGTAAACTGGGTTGGGATTAGGGAGCCGGGAACCGGTTCAATTCGTTCTTTACAACTGTTTGATTCAAAGATACACTGGGGAGGGGTGGGAAATTTAGGATATGTAGATCAAGATAGTTTAAGGGAAGATAGCTTCAGGTTATATCCTTTAAAGAGCAAAATTGATTCTTCCCAACGTGTTTTTGATGATGTTTGGCAAATGGTGGAATTAGACGATAAACTCTATCATCGAACGTCTAATTCCCTGATTATTTTAGATGGGGATTCGATAGAGGTTATTGAAAGTGAGGAGAGGCTCAGGGGAATTTTTAAAATGGGTGATGAACTTTGGGCTCAGAGAGAAAACATCGGGTTGAACCGGCTGGTGAATGCTCAATGGGAAGACATTCCCGGAAGTGAACCCTTTGCCGATGATCGATTGGTGTCTATTCTACCGAATTCCGACTATCATCT
>CAYRDO010000289.1:0-3932 GCA_964422985.1 uncultured Rhodohalobacter sp.
AAAGTCTACATTGCCCCGATGCCGGAGGTTGGAAGTGGAATTGACCTGAATGCCGAGACAGAGGCAATTCCTGTAACACATGTGGCCAAAGATGCCGGAATCAGCCTGAACTGGTCGAATGATGGGAGCCAGCTGCATTGGACACTTGGTGAGAATTATTACTCAGTTGAACTGCAGGAAGCATTCGATTTTCTAAGCGGAGAGAATGATACTGCCGAAGAACTTCCGCTTGAAACCAATGAAGGAATCGATATCGGTCTTGAATTAGACCTGGATATTCCGTCCGGAACCATTGCGTTCACAAATGCTCATATCATTACGATGAACGAAGATGAGGTGATTGAAAACGGAACGATTGTTATAAATCAGAATCGGATCGAATCGCTTGGAACTTCAAATGACATTGAAATTCCTGAAGGCACTAAAATCATAGATCTGGAAGGAAAAACCATCATGCCGGGAATTGTTGATGCCCATGCTCATATCGGGAATTTTCGGCAAGGATTAAGTCCAAATCAGCAATGGGAATATTTTGCCAACCTGGCGTATGGTGTTACAACTGCTCATGATCCATCCTCAGACACCGAGATGATTTTTTCTCAATCCGAAATGGTGAAAGCGGGATATATGGTCGGTCCGCGAGTCTTCTCAACCGGCCGAATTTTGTATGGAGCGGAAGCTGAATACAAAGCTGTGATCAACAATCTTGAAGATGCACGATCGGCTGTTCGCAGAACAAAAGCGTTTGGGGCAACCTCGGTGAAAAGTTACAATCAGCCAAGACGAGAGCAGCGTCAGCAGGTGCTCCAGGCCGCCCGGGAAATTGGAATTAATGTAATGCCTGAAGGCGGATCAACCTTTACTCATAACATGAGCATGATTATTGACGGGCACACCGGAATCGAGCATAATGTACCGATCTATCCATTATATGAAGATGTACTCACGCTTTGGTCAAATACGGAGGTGGGATATACGCCCACTCTTGTCGTGAATTATGGAAGTATGAGCGGCGAATATTATTGGTATCAGCACACCAATGTGTGGGAAAAAGAGAGGCTGCTTAATTTTACGCCTCGTTCGATTATTGATTCCCGATCCCGCCATCGAACGATGGTACCTGAAGAGGAATATGAAATGGGACATATGTTAAGTGCTGCTTCGGCTGATGACCTCCACGAGCGGGGCGTGAGTGTACAACTTGGTGCACATGGTCAGCTTCAGGGACTCGCTGCCCATTGGGAGCTTTGGATGTTTGGCCAGGGCGGAATGGATAATCATGAAGCGCTGAAAGTAGCCACGATAAACGGTGCCAACTATATTGGCGTTGGCGAGCATCTTGGCTCACTCGAAGAGGGAAAACTGGCTGATTTGATTGTGATTGACGGAAATCCGCTTGAAAATTTACGGGATACTGAAAACGTTGTATATACCATGGTCAACGGTCGATTGTATGATTCCGAAACACTGAATGAAGTTGGAAATGATCCGGAAGAGCGTCTCCCTTTTTGGTGGGAACAATATGGATACGGCGACAAGTTTGACTGGCATTCAACCTCAAATTCTCACTTTACTGATTAATATTTTTGAGATGGCTTCGGCCGTCAGCTATCAGTGATCAACTGATAGCTGAGAACTGATCTTCGAAAACTTTTACCATAAATCAAGAACAGTATCAATAATCATGGCAAAAAATAATTTCAACATCGACGATGCTTACCTCTTCGAATCTGAGCTTTCTGAAGATGACCGAATGGTAATGGAAAGCGCGCGCGAATATGCGCAATCCAAACTGGAACCGCGGGCTCTTGAGGGCAATCAGGATGAAATTTTTGATATGTCCATCGCTAAAGAGATGGGCGAAATTGGCCTTCTGGGTTCAACCATTGATCCAAAATATGGTGGTGCCGGAGTGAGTGAAACTGCTTATGGTTTAATTGCCCGCGAAGTTGAACGGGTTGATTCGGGCTATCGGTCCTTTATGTCTGTTCAATCATCACTGGTGATGTATCCCATTTCAATCTTCGGAACTGAAGAACAGAAAGAACGATTTCTTCCCAAGTTAGCTACCGGAGAAATCATCGGATGTTTTGGATTGACAGAACCCAATCATGGTTCGGATCCCGGATCAATGACTACAACTGCCGTAAAAACCGACGGCGGATGGACGTTGAATGGAGCCAAAATGTGGATCACAAATTCCCCTATTGCCGATGTTGCTGTGGTTTGGGCGAAAGCAAAAGAGAATAAAGACGACGAAGCTGTTATCCGCGGATTTTTGGTCGAGAAAGGAATGGAAGGATTTTCGGCCCCTGCAACCAAACACAAAATGAGTTTAAGAGCATCATCCACTGGAGAACTCGTTTTTGAGGATGTTTTCGTACCTAATGAAAATGTATTTCCGGAGATTCGTGGTTTGAAAGGTCCGTTCATGTGCCTGAATAGTGCCCGTTATGGAATTGCCTGGGGAGCCGTCGGGGCAGCTGAGTTTTGTTATCACAGGGCTCGGCAGTATGTATCTGACCGAACTCAATTCGGAAAGCCAATCGCTGCCAATCAATTGCCACAGACCAAACTGGCCAACATGCTAACCGATATCACTTCCATGCAGATGCTGGCGTGGCGCCTGGGACAGTTAAAAGACTCCGGAAGACTTCATCCAAGTATGGTATCCCTTGCTAAACGAAATAATGTGAGCAAGGCACTTGAAATTGCAAGATCAGCCCGGGATATGCACGGTGGAAACGGAATTTCCGGCGAATATCGTGTCATTCATCACATGATGAATCTCGAATCCGTCAATACTTACGAAGGAACCTACGATATTCACGGACTGATTTTAGGGAGAGAAATCACCGGGATTCAGGCGTTTACACCGAAGGGGAATGAGTGAAATTCCAAAATAAAGTTGACAGTTGGCAATAATCACTTTGTCAACTGTCAACTGCCTACTGCTTTTTAAAACGGGTCTCATTAATAATTAAGATTAGAAATTTTGAAATTTGATGCTTGTTATTTGAAATTTTGGTTACTCCCCATTGCTTATCTCGGATAAATCTCAGCCTTAATCACCCTATCCCCTAATTGAATCCGATCTGCCACATCCATTCCTTTGGTTACTTTCCCAAAAATGGTGTAGTTAGGATCTAAATGCGGTGACCAGTTCAGCATCACAAAGTATTGGCTTCCTTCGGTATCGGTTCCATCACTAGCCATTCCAACGGTTCCACGTTCAAATGATTTAAAAGAGGGTTCTGTCGGAAGCTTATAATCAGGCCCACCATGTCCGTCTTGTCGTTCAATATCTCCCCCCTGAATCACAAAACTACGAACAACCCGGTGAAACGGAACATCATCATACTCTCCTGCTCGAGTCAGGCTATCGATTGATGAAACCGTAAAAGGCGATGCTAATGGATCAAGCTGAATTTCAATCGTTCCTTTTTCCGTTTTCAGAACCCAATAAGGTTGAGTTCCCATCTCGTAAAGACGATCCCAATTTGGTATTCTGAAGGGCTTTTCAGGAATCTCCAGGGGCTCGAAACGGTCAGAAAATCGATTTTCTAAAACCTCTTCGACAATTTTCGCATTTTCCCATTGCTCCGATTCAACAAAATTTCTATATCGATCATAGATCCAATCATAATCCTCTTCTGGAAAAATCACCGGTATCCGCAAAAAAGAAGGTAATGCTGCCATCACGCTTGGGTCACCAGCGGCTAATGCGGATTGAGTAATCTCCTTAATTCTATCGACCAACTCCGGGTTCTCTTCATAGTTTTGAGCATAAAAACCCATCAATGCCTGGATCGCCCGAAGTCCATCCACTCCTCCTTTTAGAATATTGCTCTCCAATCGGTCGAGGTATTCCTCATTTGATTCAATTTTATTATAGAATGATAGAACCTGTGCCTTCAAATAGGGATTCTTTG
>CAYRDO010000290.1:0-3901 GCA_964422985.1 uncultured Rhodohalobacter sp.
AATCGAGTATCATTACCTACAAGTACGCTCATGAACTTTCCTAAATTAAGTTAAAATAATTTCCTTAAGTCGGTCGGAATATACCGACATCATCATGATTTGGCAAAGATGAGAGTTATGAATTTTAAATTATGGTGATGAATTGGTCGCGACGGAATTTCACTTGTAAAATTCTTAATTATAAAAGGATGATTATCATCAGCTTTTCTGTTATTATTTCCCTGCTATGGCTACCATGATTCCCGATGAAAAAAAAGAAGAAGTACGCGGCGCGGCGGATATCGTCGAGGTGGTCGAGGACTATGTAAAATTGAAGCGATCCGGGCGCAGCTGGAAAGGACTTTGTCCATTTCATGATGAAAAAACGCCCTCCTTTCACGTGACGCCTGATTTGGGAATTTATAAGTGCTTTGGCTGCGGCGAATCGGGGGATGTATTTAATTTTGTGATGGAGATGGAAGGTGTAGGTTTTGTGGAGGCGATGCGCTCTCTTGCTGATCGGTACGGCGTTTCGCTACCCGAAGAGGACGCCGAAGAGTTTGATGAAGAGCACAATTTGCGCGAGGGAATCTACCACGCGCTCAAATATGCCGGGGTATTCTTCTACCGTCATTTGATGGAAACAAAGGAGGCGCAAAAAGCCCGTGACTATCTTCAGGAAAGGGGATATGATCGCACCATCATCAGAAAATATGGTCTTGGCTATGCGCCCTCGGATGGCGAAAAACTGTATAAAACAGCGCTTGATTCTGGCCTTAATGAAGAATATCTGTTTGAAGCCGGACTCATAAAACCGAGTAACAGAGGCGATGGATATTATGATGCTTTTCGCGGTCGTCTGATGTTTCCGATTTTTAATCCGTCGGGTAAAGTTATTGCCTATGCAGGACGAGTGCTTGGGAAAGAGAAAACCGCTAAATATATCAACTCTCCACAGACCAAAGTTTATAACAAGAGCAAAGTACTCTACGGCATCAACTTTGCAAAAAATGATATTCGGAAAACGGACGAAGTTATTTTGGTTGAGGGATATACGGATGTGATTTCGCTGCAGCAATACGGCATCAATAACGTGGCGGCATCCAGCGGAACATCTCTCACGCCCGATCAAATGAAACTCCTGCACCGCTACGGTGAAACGATTACGATGATTTATGATTCGGACTCCGCCGGACAGCGTGCGATGAAACGGGGCATTAATATAGCCTTGCGCGAGGGAATGGATGTAAAACTACTGGAGCTGCCCGAAGGGGAGGATCCTGATTCGTTTGTCCGCCAGTTTGGGAAAGACTCGTTCCTGGAATTAAAAAAAGAGGAGTCGGAAGATTTTCTCAGCTATCAGATTCATAAAGCAAAAGATGAGGGGCGGTGGGAGGAGCCGGCAGAAAAGAAGAAAGTAATATCTGAGATCTTGGAAAGTATTGCCCATATGCCGGACCAAGTATCCCGCGAAACATATGTGCAGCACTTGAATAGCAAAGCAAAAATTGGAGATCGTGCGCTTTTCGATGAATTGGGAAAAATCCGCAAACAGCTGAAGGACGAACGCAAGAAAGCCCGTCAGCGCGAGAAGCGAAGAAAAGAGCGGGAAGCGCGTCGCCGTCAGGAGCAACAGGAAGGTGATGGGGATCAGCGGCCACAAGCTCCGGTTCCTCACTCGGTTGGATTTAATGATCGGGAGGCATCCCAGTCACCTAAAAAGAACCAACCCGAACCGCCTAAAAAGCGTCCCAATTATGAAAAGGAGTTGATTCGCCTGATGCTGATGTATGACCGAGATATGATTGACTATATCGGTTCGCAGTGCAATGAGCAGCAATTTGAGGATAAACAGCTTCGCAATTTTTATAAGGACATAATCGAGCGTTATAAAGATGAGAAAGAAGTTTCGGTTGAGGCCTATGCTGAACGCGAGCATCCATATCCCGAGTTGGTGGGAGAAATTGTGCTCGAGGAGCATTCCGTCAGTGAGCGTCACCACGAGAAAATAGGGGTGCAGTACAAGAAGGATAAAAATCCTTATCGTACGGCTAAAGGGGCGTTAAAAGCGCTTAAGATTCACTACCTTGATCGCCTGCAAGTTGATTTGTACGAGCGTTATAACTCATCCGAAGAGGAGGATGAGCGCAAGAAAGTGATGAAAGCGATGAAAGAGGCAGGGCGTCAGCGTACGCTACTGCAGGAATCACCTATTGATGAGCTGTTTCCCGACCCGGATTCTGATGCGGCAAAAAAAGTATCGGATAAAGTGTTTGAGTATAAAATGAAGCATGAACGTGAGGAGTAATAGGTAAAGGTTTAAATTTTTTGAATGTCTGATTTTACCATAGAATTAAATGTTGCTAAAAAGGCTGCGAAATCAGCCGCTCAAATTATTAGGAAATATCAGAAGGACAGTAACTTTTCGGTCGATTTTAAAGGTAAAAATGATCTCGTTACCGAAGCAGACGTAAAGGCGGAAGAAGAGATTTTGTCTGTGATCAAAAAGGAATTTCCGGATGATCATATTCTTGCCGAAGAGTCATCTTTAGAACAGGCAATACCTGAGGGGCGAACTTGGTTGATCGATCCCATCGACGGCACAACGAACTTTGCTCATGGTTTTCCAGTCTACTGCGTTTCGATTGGACTTTGGGAAAACCGCGAACCTAAAATGGGATTGGTGCTGGAGGTTTCGAGTGATGAGTGTTTTACGGCTATCAAGAATAAGGGAGCCTATTTGAATGGAAATCCTATATCGGTATCCAAGCTCGATAATCCGGCTAACGCGCTGGTAGGCACCGGATTTCCATATAATGATTTAAGTCTGATGGACAACTATTTGCAGTTCTTTCGTATGTTGATGGCTAACATTCAAGGCGTTCGTCGTCCGGGTGCGGCTTCCTATGATTTATGCTGTGTAGCCTGTGGACGCTTTGAAGGATATTATGAATATGCTCTTAACCCATGGGATGTAGGAGCGGCGTCTTTAATTGTGCAGGAAGCAGGTGGCAGAGTCACCGATTGGTCCGGCGGTGATGATTGGCTTTTTGGCAAGCGAATTGTAGCTGGAAATCCTGCTGTGCATGCATTTCTGTTAGAAGAAATCACAAATTATTTTGAAGCGGATGAGATAAAAGCAAGAAGTAAAAAGTGAGAAGAGATCTGATTTTACTTCTCGCTTCTTGCTTTTATCTCATAGGGTTCGTCTCAAAAAGAGCATCAAAGGATGCCATTGGCACCGGACTATTGTGGTATTTAAACGGCTCACCGTAGGTGGTTCCAATCAGATGACCATAATGCCGTGCGCGGGCTTCAATCCCTTCAAAAAACTGCTCGTTAGAGATATACGTTTCGGGTTCGTCGCCGGGATCTTGTACGTTAAATTGTGATTTGAAAGCCAGGATAGCTTTTTTCTTAGTTTCAAATGTATCCGAGATATCAAAGACGATGTCTGGATCAAAGGGACGATCCTGCATAAAGTGAAGCACATGCGAAGGACGCCAGCGTTCTTGCGGATCACCCTGCTCGTCAAAAGTTTCTATTTTCGTTAACCCGCTAAAGAAAATAGCATCCAAAGCCAGCCGGGTGCCATTGCCGTGATCGGGATGGCGATCCGAAGGTGCCCCCACCAAACATACATGCGGTTGGTATTTGCGAATTTTTTGGATGATTTCTTTCTGATATTCCCGCGTACTTTCAAGCTTGGTATCTGGCAAGCCTAAATTCTCACGAACTTCGAGTCCAATAATATCAGAAGCATGTTGGGCTTCCTGCAGCCGCTGTTCAGGAGTGCCGCGACTTCCCATTTCTCCTTGTGTAAAGTCAATAACGCCTACTTTTTTGCCTTGATTGACGAGGGCTGCCAGTGTGCCTCCGCAGCAAAGTTCAGTATCATCGGGATGAGAAGACAGTGCTAAAA
>CAYRDO010000291.1:0-3842 GCA_964422985.1 uncultured Rhodohalobacter sp.
AATCTCTTCATAATCCTCATCAAACTTCAGGATGATTTGGCTGGTGACCAGATCCACCCACTTTTTAATTTCAGACCTGCTATCAAAATTATTGAGAAAGTTTAGCATTGGATTCTTATCTGTAAAATCATCATTGAAAAACAGACAAATATCCGTTTTAAAGGAATCTTTATAGTTGTCCTCGGTATCATACAGGTAAGTTTTAAGAGTTCTTATCTTCTCTTTGTAAGTCATTATAAAAAAGCCAAATTCACAGATTATGCTCCTAGAATATAAAGGGTAATTGCTAGAAGCAAAGAAATTCCAATATCGAATCGCACCAGATGAATATCAACCTCCGCGTTCCTCAGCGAGCCCAGCGGTTTAAAAAAATGGAACCGCGGAGGCCGCGGAGAAACGCAGAGGGAGTCTTAGAGCATTTTTTGTAAGCATTCCTGCAATCCCGGTTCATACAGTAAAGAACTCAAATGGTTGAGCTATGAATTCACCGAAAAACAAGCAACTGACGGCGCAGTCGATATTCTCCAAAATCTTGATTCAGACCTTCAAAAGGTACGGCCGGTCACATTCTGGTTCTACTCCGATTTCGAATCGAACCTGTACAAGACAGCTCATAAACTACAGAAAGATGGTTATGAGATTGTACATTGTGATCGTTCAGAGATCTCGAATAATTGGCTGCTCATTGCAGAAAAAGAGATCTCTCCAAGCCCTGAAAATTTAGAACAACTCTTTTATCATTTTGAGGATCTTGCTAAACGAATGGGCGTGTTTTTTGATGGATGGGAAACGAGAATCGAAATGGAGTGAGCTATAAATCTCCGCGTTCCTCAGCGATCTCCGCGGTTTAAAATAGGAACCGCCGAGGGCGCGGGGTAACGCAGAGAAAAGCTCACTCTTCGACCAAAAATTCTGATAAAACAACTCCACCCCAACTCCGGGTTTGCTCCGTACCAACTCCCGAAGAACTCCCGCGTGTTCAAGACGTGGTACGGGCACGGGCAGGGAAGAATATTGAATATCTAATCATGAATAAGGAATATTGAAGTATGTATGTTTTAAAACTCTACACTCTTAAAGAGTTAGCAGAAATTTTCTCAGCTATTCCTCATTTAGTGCCGGTACTCTCGTCTCCGATCCCTTTCTCTATTTTTTGAACTTGCCTGGCTTGTATCTCCTTTTACCATTGCCCGGGCTATCCCCTGATATAAACCGTATGAACTCCGTCATTTTACGGAGCAAACACGGAGTATATACGGAGTAGTCACGGAGTTATTCAGGCGAAGAATCGAACGTTCCTGTACTATGTCGTTAATGAAAAAGGACTATCGAATGACGAATCATGAACGGGATTCTTTCGATATTCAATCTTTTCCCAATTTCTATATATTAAGCTGTGATCAGATACTTCTTCATAGCAATCCTGGCTTTTTCGTGGACAGATGCGCTGTCTCAATCGATCGGTATTTCTCCGGTATCTCATAAACTATGGGGAGAAACGGAAGATATCTCTGAGTTCTATGCGGAGTATAAATTTGTGGGTCTCCACTATTTCCACAATTGGGATGACACCCGGTACGCCATGGATGGATCTGACCAGGTCATTATGCCAACGTCTGCATTTGCCGTATCGGTGCTTCCGGTGGACCTTACCTATTTTCGGGCGGGAATGATTCTCTTCGACCGCCGCTTTCCCGTGGACATTGCGTCCAGAGTTCAGTTTATATTGGAAGCCAATCTGCCGATTCGAAGGTTTACGATTAGCTACCGGCATATCAGCAATGGGTTCGGGATGTTCAACGAGATAAATCCGGGGGTGGATTCGTTTTCGGTGAAGGTTCATTTCGGGAATGAGGATTGAACCGCGGAGGCGCAGAGACACATAGAAGGTGTAGTATAAATCCTTAGCGGTACTTCGCGCCCTTTGCGGTTACATTTTGGAAACCGCTAAGTTCGCAAAGGAACGCTAAGAAAATCTCCGGGTCTTTGCGCCTCAGCGGTTAATAACATCATGGCACTAAAATTACCTTCCCGATATTTTTTCTCTCCTCAATATACCGATGAGCCTCTCCGGCTTCGTCAAATGAAAAGGTGGTATCTACATGTGGGTCGATCCAGCCTTCTTCGACCCCGTTCAGAATCTCTTTCATCCAGATGGAGGCTTTTTCTCCTTCGTGCCAGAGGTGACCGAGGTTCACACCAAACACGCCGCGGTTTTTGCTGAGCAGCGGAATCGGGTGATAAAACGGCATGCCGATCACCGTTTTCAGGAGGTTGAGCGTTGCTTTGAGTCCGCCGGAATCGGAGCTCGCCCTCGAAATTCCAAACATTCCCAATCGCCCGGTGGACCGCAACGCTTTGTAACTTTGCTTCCAGTGTTTTCCGCCAAGCGGATCGGTAGCCAGCTCCACGCCGTTGTCATCTGTCAGGTTCATCAGTTCGGAATACCAATCGTTGTTCCGGTAGTCGATAGCGTGGTCCAGTCCCCGATCGTTCAGAAAATCGTGCTTTCGTTTACTGGAGGTCCCAAACGTTCTCGCCCCGATATGTTTGGCGATATCGAGCTGGGCAAGCCCCATACCTCCGCCCACATTGTGAATGAGAACCGATTCATCCTTCCGAAGTCCGCCCATCACTACAATCAATACCCACGCGGTGAGGTAATTGACCGGCAGCGTGGCCGCCTGTTCAAATGAAAGGCGACTTGGTTTTTCATGAACCTGGTTCTCTTTCACGACAACCTGTTCCGCCTGCCCGCCGAATCGGGTAATCGCAACAACCTCTTTTCCAAGCCATTCATCATTAATTTCAGATCCGACTTCCATCACCTTACCTGAAACTTCATAGCCCATCACACAAGGTTTATCGGGGGCGTCCTGGTATTGACCTTTCCGCGCGAGGATGTCTGCGAAGTTTAGTCCGGAGGCTTTGGTCTGGATGAGGAGTTCATCCTGAGCCGGTTTAAGATCGGGGACTTCCTGAACCTGGAGTACGTCGTAATCGCCGTTGGTGATGTTTACTATTTGTCGCATCATGAATGAATTGTCTGAAATTGATTATAACTTTCTACGTAACACTGCGATCCCAGCGGTTCTATTTCACCGCAGAGACGCGGCGGAACGCAGAGAAGGGTTTACCGCAGAGGCACGAAGGCGCTGAGGAATAGTGGTTACAGCGAACACAAGCGAGACGCTTCGTTATCTCAATTTCTACACACCCCTAAATCCCCTCACGAGAGGGGACTTTGAGTTCATCGCTTTATTATAAAATCTCATTCCAAATAAACCCTGTGCCTCTGTGCCTTCGCGGTTAACTAATTATTCGCTGGGCTGTAATTCTTCGATCTCTTTGATATTCTCCGTCAGTCGTTCTTCGGAGATTTCGTGATCGCTCAGTTTTCCGGCGAAGTAGTCGTCGTAGGCCGACATATCCACGAATCCGTGTCCGCAGAGGTTGAACAGGATCGTTTTCTCGCTTCCCTCCTCTTTGGCTTTGTTGGCTTCGCGAATCACCTGGGCAACGGCGTGAGTCGCTTCCGGAGCGGAGATAATGCCTTCGGCTTTGGCGAACATCACGCCCGCTTCAAAACACTCAAGCTGTTGGAGCGCAACCGCTTCAATCAGATCATCTTTTAGCAACTGGCTGCATAATACACTCGCCCCGTGATATCTGAGTCCGCCCGCATGAATAGCTGCCGGGGTGAAGTTGTGACCTAAGGTGTACATCGGCAGAAGTGGAGTATATCCGGCAGAATCGCCGTGATCATACATGAATTTGCCGCGGGTTAGTTTCGGACAGGATGCGGGTTCAACCGCCACAAATCGGGTATTCTTACCATCCGT
>CAYRDO010000292.1:0-2272 GCA_964422985.1 uncultured Rhodohalobacter sp.
GTCCCCTGCTCGCTGGTTAGGGATCGGAAGTCTGTACTATTCGTGCCGCAAGGCGGTTACCGGTTCCTGTTCAGCCGCTCTTTTTGCCGGGTAATATCCAAAAATGATCCCAATTCCGGTGGCTACCCCAAACGAAATGGCAATCGAACTCAGGGTAACAATTGAAGTGATGCCGGCCGTAACCTCGATCAGGTAACTAAAGGCCATTCCAAGAATCACGCCTACAAATCCGCCCGCTACACAGATCGTTAAGGCTTCCGTCAGGAATTGCAGTTGAATATCATGTTGTTTGGCTCCCACGGCTCTTCGAACCCCGATCTCTCTGTAGCGCTCAACCACAGAAGCCAGCATGATGTTCATGATTCCGATTCCGCCAACAATCAGCGAAATGGATGCAATGGAAGCGAGTACCACATTAAAAATCCGTTTGGTTCTCTGTTCCTGTTGCAGAAGCAGTTCCGGCACAATGATTTCAAAATCAACCACCCCGTTATGGCGGCGTTCCAGCATTCTCGAAATAATTTCTGCGATGGTTACACTAAACGTATTGTTAGCAACCTGAACAATCGCCCGGTCCAGTTGATGATAATTAACATTCCCCTGATCCTGCTGTTCAGAATTTGAGTTGGAATTGGAATTATTGGCTTCGGCTGCTGCCTGTTGAACATCCCGGTTTGTAACCAGCGAACGATTTCGATATCGCAGCAAAACACTTTCGGCCGGCACGTAGATATCCATGTTATAATTTCGGATCCCCAGGTTTTGAATCTGGTTTGAGGTAAGCTTTCTTTCCTGCAACACGCCAACTACCGTAAACCATACATTTCCCGCCTTGATTCTTTTGCCAATCGGGTTTTCCCCTGCAAAAAATCTCGCTCGTACACCATACCCGATGACGGCCACCGGCATCGCATCAGAAAAATGGGTAGATGTAAAATCCTCCCCGGAAATGATATTAAAATTGTTGATGTCAAAATACTCACTATTGATTCCCACCAGTTTTCCTGACCTCATCTGTCCGGAACGAATAAACTGCGTATCAAAAATAATTTCGGGAGAAACAGCCGCCACGTGAGGAATCTGTTCTTTGATGCTCTTGATATCTTCAAGGGTGAGCCCCGGCGTAAATCTCCGTTGATTTCGTGAAGCCCGGGTTTGATTCTCTTCATCTACCTCTCCTTCTTGTTGTTCAACCACCGGTTGAATGATCACATTGTTGGTCCCCAAAAGCTGCATGTTTGCGAGAATTTCTTGCTGGGCACCATTCCCGATTGCAAGCATGGCAATGACAGAAGCCACCCCAAAAACAATTCCAAGCGAGGTTAGAAGAGACCGAAGCTTGTTTCTCTTGATCGCTTCAATCGCAATATCCAGGTTATATAAAATGATTTGTAGCATACCTGATGATTTAGACTTAACTACCGGAAGCTCCCACCATCTCCACTTCCTGCGAAATAGGTTGATCACTTTCCGGATCTGTTTCTCTGTACCTTTCCATCACATCATCGGGTAAAAAGCTTTTCTCTATCCCGGCTGTATCGGGTGGCATGGAAATTAAGACCTGGTCATTTTCCGCCAATCCTTCTAATACCACTACATCGTTTTCGTTTTTGGCTCCCATCACAATCTGTTGCATCACCATTTGAATGCCATCTTGTTTGAAAACCACATCGGTAGAATCGTAGGTATGAACCGATTCAAGCGGCACAAAAAGAGCATCTTCAATCTCATCAACTAAAATATCGTTGCTGGTAGTCATGGCCGGCCGCAACGTGGTATCCGACTCATTGACCTCAATTTTCACCTCAAAAACTTTGGAGTGCGTGTCGGGACGCTGTTCGCCAATATTTGCCACCGATGTTACCACGCCTGTCAAACCCTTCTCCGGCACAGCATCCAGGCCGATATCCACGGTTTGGTCGGCTTTAATTTTTTGGATGTCCACCTCATTGACATAGGTGATCGATTCCATCGCGCTGAAATCGGGAAGTTCCGCCACAACAGGATCAAAAGCGCTGATGGTACTGCCGGTTGTGGTTTTTTGTCCGCGCCAATTCTGTGTATAGACCACCATTCCGTTTTCGGGTGCCAGAATCGTAAATCCACTCATCACTTCCTGGATTCGGGAGAGGTTATTTCTCTGTTGCTCAAGGTTCACCTCAATCTCCCGGATCTTCGCTTGTTCCTGGAGGATCTTTGTTTGATAATTTTTCTCTTCTTGGGCGAGTCGTCGTTCCGTCCGCTCAAGCTCAATTTGATGCTGACGTTGAAC
>CAYRDO010000292.1:2372-3831 GCA_964422985.1 uncultured Rhodohalobacter sp.
CCTTCCGGCACAAGATTTTGAATGTTTAAATTCCAGACCTGGATGGTTTGAGCTCCCCGCGGACCCCGAATACGAATAGAATTTTTTGCCTGGAGTTCGCCGGTTGTGGTTACAACAACCTCAAAATCTCCCTTTTCAACGTCCACAAACAGGTCTGTCTCTTCACTGCTGTCGCTGCCAAACACCGCCCATAATGCTATCAAGACTCCAACAGCCAGAACGGAATAGATAATTTTTTTAGTCATGATTAGTAGATGAGAAGAGTACCGCTCAATCTCTTCAGTTATTGATGAATGTGTTAAAAGCCACCACGTTCGCTGTGATATCAAGGAATCAGCACATCTCTCTTTGATCCTTTGAAAAGCAAACTATCATTATCGTAATGCTTCACACATTATATTTATTAGCTTTTAAAAAACCAATTTTTTTGTTTGTGGTCTAAGCATATACACTCATCCGCTGACCCGGTCTCGGCTGGTGATTGCTTTTTTCACCTGCCGAATTTCTTAACTCAGATTCACAAATTTTCCGAAAGGAACGGGCGAAAACCGAAGTAGTTTGATTTAATGATTTTTAAGATATAGCGATGTAACGATTTCCGATTTTTATTTTTGTACCAAAACAGATCGCACATCAAAAATCAAAAATCTCAAACATCGTTACATCAGCGTTTTATTCTCACCAAAACGGCTCTTCCGGTTCACAGGGTGTTACATTCGAACTATCTGGTAAAACACATGCTTCATATGGCATCCATTTCGAATCGATGCCAACCACATATCCTAGTCCGTTTTCTACATTGGATGCAGTACCGTCGAGGAAATATTCCAGATCGTCAATCGAAGGAATATCCTCATCCCATTCCGGCCCGCCGGCCGCTACAAAAAATTGTTGATGCAAGACGGTAAATTCTCCATTTGTATTTTTTGTGATATGTTCCCGTTCCTCCGTAGTGTTGGCAAACGCGTACCATGCACCACCATAAGTCGGGACGCGAATAATACTATTCCGATAGGTAAACGTAAAAATTCTTTTTATTCTCTCTGTCTGTGGAGATAAAAGAACATACCACTTTGATTGAAGGTCGGCTAATTCAACCGAATCATCAATGTAGATATTGTACCCAAGGGGTTGGAAATTATTATTAGTCACAAGAGGCGTGGGTAATTCTTCGGGCATGGTTACCGTAACCACGCTCGATTTTCCATCATCTCGTACTGCTTTAATGTGGTAGGTGTGTTCGTTTTCAAGAGGCATGGTGGTCCAGTAATTCAGTACATCCCCGGATGCAAACAGCGAATCCTGCATCACGACGGATTGCCCGGTTTCTACATTTTCTAGGACGACGGTTATCCCGGTGGGATCAGGTGTTTCATTAATATTTCCACGAGGTACTCCTATTCTGACCCATTGGGTATCTGCAGCGGCATCAAGATAGCCGTAAATGGAATAGTAATAT
>CAYRDO010000293.1:0-2491 GCA_964422985.1 uncultured Rhodohalobacter sp.
CCTCTCTCGATCCCCACTATATTTTGACGGCTGAGTGTCTCGGAATTTTAGGACAACCGCTTGGTGTTGGGCAGGGATGGAATCCAACCTGTCAATCGGCCCGTGGTATCAGCCTTTGGAGCAGTCACGCACCCGGAAAATTACTGCGTATGGTTGAAAGTGCGGCAAAATCAAACAGTTTACTGATGCGATTTGAAGAAAATATAATCACATCGGATGAACAGGTTTTGGGCTTAATAAAAGAGCTGGATTACAATTTGGACGCGGTATCGGTAGTTTTGGTACCTCACCTTGACAAAATATACAACGAAATGATGCGCCGTGCATCAAATCGAACGGATGATCCTCACAAATGGGTAAATCCGGCAATGTATGGCCAGTGGATTCCAACAGGGTTCATATCGGCCTATGACCATTCAACCAATTCTATAAAAGAATATGAGAAGTTTATACGAACGTTTTATATAACCCACCATCCGGAATATAACGGCGGAAATAACCTTGCATACCCAAATCCAGTGGGTATCTTTTTGACCTCATCTAGCGGAAAGCTGATCGGCTTTCATGCTGTTTCAATACTTCGTGTTAAAAAAATAAAAGGGCAGATACGAGTTTACATGTTAAATCCCAACAATGAAGGCCGTCAGCACTGGCAGGAAAATATCCGGCCAACAGTAGCAGGAAATGGTGAGCGTCCCGGGGAATCGTCCCTGCCGTTTCATCAGTTCGCTTCGCGTCTATATGCATTTCATTTTAATACATCAGACTTGGACGATCTCAGCCGGGTACAAAAGGAGGAGATTGAAAAGGTCACAGAGCTGGCTAAAACCAGTTGGGGTGAGTCCTATCAGTGGACAGAAACGGTAGGTTTCATAGCTTAATTTATTGCAAAGGGCCACGGTACCATTATTTTTTACACAGTAAGATTTTTCAGAAAAACCTGACTTATATAATATGATTCGACACTCTTCAAGAATTGAATTGAGTCAATCGGCATTGAAACAGAATATTAATTTTATTCGCAGTAAAATTGGCCCGGATGCCATCTTTTCATCGGTTGTAAAAGCGAATGCATTTGGCCATGAAATTGATGTGTTTGTTCCCATGGCTGAGAAGGCGGGAGTAAGACATTTTTCAGTAGCTTCAAGTTATGAAGCGTGGGAGGTTGAGCAAGCTTCTACTAAAGAGAGTACCATCATGATCATGGGAATCCTTTATGGTGAGGATCTGGACTGGGTGATCAACAATGAGATTGAGTTTTTTGTGTTTGATTTGCCGCGCCTAAAAAAGGCGAAGAAAATTGCCGAGAAGGTTGGAAAGAAAGCTGTGATACACCTGGAAGTAGAAACCGGCGGGAATCGTACCGGACTGGATGAATCGGAGTTAAGTAAAGCGCTTTCCTTGTTGAAAGAGAACAGAGAGTTTATCGAATTCAAGGGAATTTGTACACACTTTGCGGGGATTGAGTCTTTGTCCAACCAGTTCCGTACCCAAAAACAGTTAAAGAAGTTTAAAGATCTCTATCTGCAGACCAAGAAGATGGATATTGAACCACAGTTAAGACATACGGCATGTTCTGCCGCCGCTCTCGCATTTCCGGAAACAGTTATGGATATGGTACGGGTCGGGACGGCACAATATGGTATGTGGCCCAGTCCTGATATTTATCATCTCCACCTGCAACAAATCGGTAAAAAGAGTGATGCTCCGCTGAAGCGGGTCCTGACGTGGAAGACTGATGTAATGCATCTCAAAACATTAAAGAAAGATGAGTTTGTAGGTTATGGAACCAGTTATCAGGCTCCACAGGATATGAAAATTGCGGTTCTGCCACTGGGTTACAGTAATGGCTATCCCCGAACGCTTTCCAATACGGGAGAAGTAATAATTCGGGGTAAAAAGGCACCGGTAGTCGGATTGATCAACATGAATGTATTTATGGTAGATGTTAGCCATATTAATGATGTTGAAATCGGCGATGAGGTTATTTTAATTGGCCGGCAAAATAATCACGTAATTAGTATCCGTTCTTTTTCTGAATTCACAAATTCTATAAATAATGAACTTGTGAGCCGACTGCCTGATGCAATTCCGCGGATTGCAGTAAAATAAGAGACGGGAATTAACTCTGTGGCAAGCACTGAATACAGGTATTACCATATCAACTCAATCTACACTTCTGATAATATGATTGATAGACCATCAGTCTTGCTAGCAGCACAAACAAAAAAATCTGTACTTATTGGATAAAAACCAGGGACCCGAAGACGTATGCAAAAATGACTGAGTTGATGTAGAAATACAGATGCACCCATCACAAACAACAAATACCACTTCTGTATTTATCTAGAGAGTTATTTTACAGGATCTTTTCATGGATATACTTTTTCAATTAATCGTTTGCAATTATTGAGGGATTGATGAAGATTCTTGTGCATCAATTTTTTGAGGAACAACATTTCTCCCAGCCAACCCAGGGTGCGGAAATTAG
>CAYRDO010000293.1:2501-3813 GCA_964422985.1 uncultured Rhodohalobacter sp.
CTGATACTCAGTGGTGTGGAATAGAGTGCATGTCCCATCACCGTTATCTTCAACCCGCATAGTAAGAGTCGCTTTGAAATCTGGTTCATCGCACTCATGAACCTGCATGTGAGGCGGATCGAAATAGGTAACTTCCCATTCCGTTTCTGTCTCTTGAAATCCAATTTTAGATGACTCCCAATAAACCGTCCCCTCTTTAACAGGATTATCTGTAGTTTTGATAAGGGATTTCATCACCACAACCCACTCCGGCGCTTTTTCTATATCGCTGATAAATTCCCAGACTTGCTGTTGAGGAGCGTTTATCGCCTGTACAATTTCAACTTTTGGCATATTAACTTTTTTGTTTTTGGAGTTATAAGCTGAGTAAGTAAATGACTGAACGAATGGAGCTTATTTACATACACATTTACTCCATCTGTTTTTGATACGTTGATATCCCCATCATTTGTTTCTTTTTTATGATCAAATTCCTGAAGAATCCAATCTTCTAATTAATCTCCCAAGGGAATTTGAAGGGAAACATTTGGTTTCACGGACCATTCATTAATATCTGTTCGATTCGGGACAGCCCCAATAGCCATTCTGACAGGCGTTCTTTCCCAAACATCTATTTTGATAAAAAAACCCGTTATTGCACCTGCTACTATTCCGGACAGCAAACCCGTTGTTCCTCCTGATACAAAAGCAGCACCATTACTTTGTGAGGCCGAACAATTAACTTCTGAAGGACCACACACATCATTTTTGATAGCAGCAATGGCTCCAAAAACCATGGCTCCCGTAACCGCGCCAATTAACGATCCTCTCCCTATAACTCTCTTTTTTCCCGTAGATATTTCCAGGCTTTGAATTAATGAATCTGAAATATAGATTAGTGAATCTTTGTTGGACAGTACTAACACAGAACCAGACATCTCAGAAATAGTCCCCTTAATTCTCTCCATCGGATCTACAAAAGGAGCAGTGACTCTTACCCTGTCGCCCACTTCCAGCCTTTGAACCTGTGCACTTGAAGTGGAAACAAAGCCAACGATCAAAATCAATGAAAAGAAAAATGTTTTCAGGGTTGAAAATCGAGTCGAAGATCTGTCAGTTGGAAGAAAATTGACACAATGAAAATTTAGAGAGGCCATGCTCTTAATCTCTAAGAATTATAGATCTACTAGTAACAAAAACTCTTAAAATCTTACTGAAATTCCCGAAAGAAGGAAAATGGATTTAGCAAGATCATTTAGTCTGAGATATGTTCTTATCAAACCATTTGGCTTTTCTAAAAAAGAAGAATGCCTGGATTAATCAGTTTTTTTCC
>CAYRDO010000294.1:0-3773 GCA_964422985.1 uncultured Rhodohalobacter sp.
TTGATCGGGCTTGTTGTTCAAGAATGCCATATATCCTAAACTGGAGATTGATGAATTCAATGGCAGAGGTTCATCAAAAAAGAACGTTGCTGTTTGTCCTTTGACAGGGTGGAGGTTCAGAAAATTCCAATCTTTTGTATGAACCTGATTGTGCCCGGTTGCATCAATCAAAACTTCCGATTGGTATGTTGAGCCGCTATCCATTTCTACAATCCAATTTCCTTGATCTTGCTGAAGCTGGTAGGCAGATCCAAATTCGGTTATGACATCCCGTTTCACCAAATAATCAGCGAACGCTTTCATAAAAACAGAGCCATTTACGGTCATCGCTTTTTTTATAAAGAGTCCGCCGAAGTGATGCTCAAAAATTGGAAATCGTTCAGAGAACTTTTCTTTGGGTAGCCATTCAATCCAGTCATCATCCGGCCAGTCGTATTTTTCTGGAGAGCGTTCAAAATTATTAGCTAATTTTTCAGTCAAAGCCGGTCGGACAACTCCATTTCTTTCAAAAAAGGATTGATCCGTTTCATCCTGAACTCGTTTCAGAAGATCGGAAATCAGCTCAAAACATTCATTGGCTTTCCATGTTTTTTTTGCCCGTCGGCCGGTGGCGGGATTCACTAGCATTCCGGGCGATCCGGACGTCCCTTCACCGGGTAGATTTAGGTCGATGACGACACAATTTCGCCCTTTTTGTTGTAGCGAGTCGGCACAAGACAGACCGGCAATTCCTCCTCCGAGTATGATTCCATCAACGTGATTAGTGTCTGCCACTACAGGAGGTCGTCAGATGTTACGATATCCACTCCTTTCTCTTTCATTTCATCCCAGGCTGCGTCGAGGGATCCGTCGAGATCAATTCCCTTTACGGCATCATTTACGATATGCATGTTGAATCCTTCATCAATGCCGTCAAGAATTGACCACTTCACGCAAAAATCTGTGGCGAGGCCAACGGTATAAAGATCTGTGATTCCCCGTTGTTCAAGGTATCCGGTTAAACCGGTAGTAGTTTCCTGATCATTCTCAAAAAAAGTAGAGTAGGAATCAATCGCTTTTCGAAATCCTTTTCGAATAATAACCTGTGTTTTCATTGTATTAAGCTCGGGATGAAACTCAGCCCCCATCGATCCCTGAATGCAGTGATCCGGCCACAACACTTGAGTTCCATAATCCATTTCAACTGTGTCATAAGGTTCTTTTCCGGCATGTGAAGATGCGAACGATGAATGGCCCGCCGGATGCCAATCCTGGGTTTGGATGACGGCATCAAATACATTTACCAAGTTATTTACGGTTGGAACAATCGTATCGCCATCGGGAACGGCTAACGCTCCACCGGGACAAAAATCATTTTGAAGATCAACAACAAGTAAAGCTTTCATCTCTTTAAGGTTTTAAAATATTCAACAGATTATCACGTGTTTCCATCAGTCTTGTGCTGATGCCCACTTTATAGATGTGGGGATTATCAAAACGTTTAAACTCCGGATTGAGTTTGCTGAAACGCTCTTTTTTATACCGGGCGATTTCCTCCACGGACGGTAGTTCAATATCCGGCTCTCCATCGTTAATTACTTGTACCAGAAGCTCCTCGTACTCTCTGCCGTTAAGATTGCTTTTCTTCGCCGGGAATGTGGGATGATGCATTCGCTCCAGAATATTTTCATGTTCAAGCAGAATGGCATCTCCGTAAAAAGTGCCGTCACTATTCAAATACCGATATATTTTTTTGTGCCCGGGAAGCGTAATTTTTTCGATGTTTTCGGAGATCTTCAGTGTTGGCGTTCCACCGATAGAACTCAATTTATAAACGCCATCAAGGGCGGGGGAGTTATCACCGGTAACGAGTCGGGTGCCCACTCCAAAAATATCGATCGGAGCGTTTTGTGTTAGTAAACTAGAGATCACCCGCTCATCAAGCTGGTTTGATGCGGCAATTTTTACACCCGGGAAACCGGCTTCATCCAACATTTCGCGGGATTGTTTGGAGAAGTAAGCGAGGTCGCCACTGTCTAAGCGAATACCTTTCAGTTTGTAGCCCTTTTCTCTCAGTTCCTGCCCGACTTTAATTGCATTGGGCACGCCACTTCCGAGTGTGTCGTACGTATCAACCAAAAGTATTGTATTCTCAGGATAGTGTTCGGCGTATGTTCTGAATGCGGTGAGTTCATCAGCAAAGGATTGAATCCAGGAGTGAGCCATTGTACCGCCGGCCTGCACATTAAATCGTTGTGCAGAATAGACATTGGATGTGCCGTCGAACCCGCCGATAATCGCTGCACGGGTTGCATGAATTCCGGCAAGTCCCTGTGCCCGTCGGAGACCAAAATCGAGAAGCCTGGAATCATTACCCGCTGCGAATTTAATTCGGGCGGCTTTGGTGGCTATCAGGGATTGAAAATTGAGGACGTTAAGTATGAGGGTTTCGATCAACTGTGTTTCCAAAAGATTTCCTTCAACGGTGAGAACCGGTTCATTCGGAAAAACAATTTCGCCCTCTTTTACAGACCAGATATTCCCCTTGAATTCGAACTCCTTCAGATAGTTGATGAAATTTTCATCGAATCCTTCTTTTTCCAAATATTCGATCTCTTCCTCGCTAAAACCCATCGTGTTAATTGTATCAATGAGCTCTTTGAGTCCGGCAAAGATCACATATCCGCCGTCAAATGGATTCTTTCTGAAGAAATAATCGAAACTGGCCCGGCGATCGTGCATATCGGCTAAAAAATAACCTTGGGCCATTGTCAGTTCGTAATAATCCGTGTACGATGCCGGGCGATCTATATACATAAGAATACTTGAGTTAATAATTCCGTTTGAAAATAACGAAAGGATTGACAAGATACAGGATTCAAGATGCAAGTTTCAGAATGCAGGTTACTAGGTGTGGAATACAGGATTTAGATCTGAAGTTTATATTTTGAGTTCAGCTCACGTACAACAAATCTATCCTGAAACATGAATCTTGCATCGTTAAATGCTTATATTTTAACGGATCATCTATAATTAATTCATCTGAATTGAAGAAGTTTGTTTTTTTCGTCTTACTGATTTTTGCAGTGTTCTTGTTAAAAAATTGTGCAACTCCCATGGGCCCCACAGGCGGCGAACCGGATGAGCAAGGCCCAAAAATTGTAGAAACTGAACCGGAAAACGGCACCACTAATTTCGACGGCGACAAGGTTACTTTTACATTCGATCAATTCATAGAGCGGAACTCGTTTCGCCAAAATGTAACCGTACAACCTGACCTTGGAATTGAATTTGAAGTCGATTTTGGACGAAAAAGTGCCACTGTAGAGTTTTTATCCCCCTTACCTGACAGTACCACCATAATCGTAAAAGTGGGAACGGATGTAACCGATACCGACCGAAATGAGATGGATGCTCCCTATGATTTGGCTATAAGTACGGGCGACTACCTGGATGATGCAACAATTACTGCCCGGCTCTTAAATTCTCAAACCGGAAGGGGGGAGAACGGAAATCGCGTATTTTTGTATTCAGCACCATTTGATCTCTCACAACGTGCAAAATATGTTGCAGAAACGGATACATCGGGACGTATTCGTTTCGGATATCTGAGTGAGGGATTGTACAAAGCTTTTTGGGTGAATGATGTAAACAGAAACCGAATCTGGGAAGAGGAGCGAGAAAGCGCTCAACCTTTCCATTCAGAAACATTTGAGCTGGCCCGGGAGGATTCTATCGATATCGGAACGATCTATATCGATTCACCCGACACCGTTGCTCCAAAAGTAGAAGGT
>CAYRDO010000295.1:0-3755 GCA_964422985.1 uncultured Rhodohalobacter sp.
CTGTAATTCTCGATGATGTAATCTTCCAGAATTTTACGGAATTCCGCCCCGATATTATCGCCCCGAAGTGTTGTGAAATGATCGCCGTCTACATAAACGGGTGCTTTTGGTTCTTCAAACGTTCCGGGAAGTGAAATTCCGATATTCGCATGGCGTGATTCTCCGGGTCCGTTTACCACACAACCCATCACCGCCACATTCATGTCTTCCACGCCGGGATAAATTTCTCGCCAGATCGGCATCTCTTCCACAATATATTTCTGGATTTCGTCAGCAAGTTCCTGGAAGTAGGTGCTTTTTGTACGTCCGCAACCGGGACATGCCGTAACCTGTGGAATGAAGTTCCGAATTCCCATCGACTGAAGAATCTGTTGAGAGATGCGGACCTCCTCTGCCCTGTCCGCTCCGGGCATCGGTGTGAGGGAGACCCTTATAGTATCTCCAATTCCTTTTTGAAGGAGAACAGCGAGTGCTACTGAACTCGCCACAGTACCTTTCATTCCCATGCCGGCTTCCGTGAGGCCGAGATGCAATGGATAATCCAAATCGTCAGCAATGCGCTGATAGACATTGATCAGATCCTGCACGCCGGACATCTTACAGCTTACAATAATCTTGTTTGATGGCAATCCAACATCCTCAGCCAATTCCGTAGATCTGCGGGCGCTTTCTACCATCGTATCCAGCATCACTTCTTTGGATGATTTTGGATTTGCTTTCTGATTATTCTCATCCATCTTTTGAGCCAAAAGCTGTTGATCCAATGATCCCCAGTTCACACCAATTCGAACCGGTTTATCATATTTGATGGCTTGTTCGACAATGGTGCAAAAATTCTTATCACGCGTTTTGGTACCCGTATTCCCCGGGTTGATCCGGAACTTGGCCAGTGATTTCGCCATCTCGGGGTACTTCGTCAGCAGAAGGTGTCCGTTATAGTGGAAATCGCCAATCACAGGAACCGTAACTCCCCGATTGAGCAATTTCTCTTTGATATGAGGAACCGCTTTGGCCGCCTCATCATTATTCACCGTAATTCGAACTAGTTCGGAACCGGCTTGATTCAGATGATCAATTTGATCGACTGTTTCTTGGATATCGGCGGTATCGGTGTTCGTCATACTTTGAACAACAATCGGGTTATCGCCGCCTACCGGCACATCTCCTACGTGGACAACAATCGATTTTCTTCGTTCTATTGGATTCATAAATCAGTTGACAATTTTCAGTTAGCAGTAGGCAACTTTTGTCAACTGCCTACTGTCAACTTTCACATTTAATTCTTTTTACTTAACTCAAATAATTTCTTCTTCTCCTCTTGTGTAAGACCGTCATAGCCTTTTTTAGAGATTTTTTCAAGGATATCATCAAGTTCGGATTGATCCGTTTCATCAACAATTTCAACGTCACTCACCGAGTACATATTCTCATTTCGTTTCCGCTTTGTTTTCTTTGGCTTCTCCTTCCATAAACGTTCAATCGGTCGAATATAAGCCGAAAGATCTTTGCCTTGATAGTGAGCTTTAATCAGTAAATAACCAACGCCTGCACCGCCAAGGTGAACCAATCGAGCTACATTATCTCCTGCCCCGATAAACAATACATCCAGCGCAATCAATCCCGCTACAACGAATCGTGCTTCAATGGGCGGAAGGAAAATCAACATAATAGGGACTCTCGGGAACATATATGCGAAAGCAACCATCACACCGAAAACTGCTCCGGATGCCCCGATTACATAACTTGTTCCATAGAGAAATGAGAGTGCGATATGAAAGAAGGCTCCGCCAATTCCCGATCCCAGGAAAAGAACTGTGAACGAGCGCGGACCAATGGTTTCTTCAACAGAACGCCCCATCCACCAGAGCCATAGCATATTAAACAGCAGATGGAATCCTCCCCCATGCAAGAATATGTATGTAATAAATCTCCAGGGCTGCGTGATGGCAGTGAACAAATTCGGATCGAAGGCAAGGTAGTCAATGATATATTGGTTGAGGCGTACACCTCCAACTTCAATCGATCCGACTATCACCTGGATAATAAACACGATAACACTGATCGCAATGATCGTGCGAATAACAGTCGGTATCCGCATGAAACCGCGTTTAAAAGCCTCAAAAAAAGATTCTTGTTGATACATATTACGAATCGTTAATAACTGTTTTCGCTTTTCAGGCCCCAATATTTAATCAGAATAAACCCAATAATCATTCCTCCCAAATGGGCAAAATGTGCGATTCCGCTATTCGGTCTCATCAGTCCTGAAAACAATTCAATTGCACCAAAAATAGCAACAAAGTATTTCGCCTTTATGGGGATTGGCGGAATTAAAAGCATGATATACCTGTCTGGAAACATCATACCGAAAGCTAACAATATTCCGTAAACCGCACCCGAAGCACCAACCGTTGGTGCACCCGATCCTCCAATCCACATATGCAGGAGTGCCGCTCCGATTCCTGTTAAAAAGTAGTAGATGGTAAACCGTTTGGTACCCCAAAAATTTTCGATCCCCTGCCCAAAAATCCATAGCGCAAAAAGATTGAAAAGAACGTGACTAAAACTCCCGTGCAGGAACATGTATGTAACCACTTGCCATGGGCCGAATAATCCTGAGCCAATGGGCCATAAAGCGCCAAACCTCATCAGGAAATTTTGAAACATCGGGTTCATTAATGCCACAAAAACGAGTGCATTGACGATAATCAGATGCTTAACCGCCGGGGGGAAAATTGAGAATTGTGTATTTGGGGAATAGTTATCCTGGTAATTCAAAGAAATTTCTGTTATTGAATGTTTTTTTGACTCTTAAATATACGTTGATTCCGCTTAAAGTTACGCCCGGAATTCCCTGACCGGGGAAGACTGTATCACCACAAAGAAATAAACCGTTAAATGGTGTTTGAGCCGGCGTCCAATCAAACAGAGATCGTAACATACTTTGGGGAATTCCACCCACTCTTCCTTTTTTTCGGTACACCCATTTTTGCCAAGTAACAGGTGAAGCTGAAAATACCAATTTTACCTCTGCTTTTGAAAAACCGGGCAGCTTTTTCCTTAAAATGCTTACTACCCTGTTCTGCACATGTTTCTTTGTAGCATCATATTCTCCGTTTAGTTGAAACCAAAAGTCAGGTGTGGTATGGGCCGATACATTCAGTACCCGTTCACCTTTTGGTGCCCGCTTTGTATCATTCCTGTCTGAAAAAGAGACAAATACTGAGCCTGACTCCAACCCCCGAATCGATTCCTGCTGATCCAAATGTATTTGATGATGCAACGACATCTCCGCCGGGTAAACATCATCCGTTACAATTCCAAGGGTGAAGGCTCCCCATGCTTTCTGATACTTCTTTGATTCCTGTTGAAAATATTGTGAGATATCTCCGGTTGTAATCTCTGCCATATTCCATACCGGCAAATTTGAAATTACGGACTTCGCATGATACCTCTTCCCTTTTGATGTGTGAACAACAAAATCAGCATCATACTTTTCTATACTCAAAACTTTCTCTTTGGTGTGAAGCTGACTTCCCTTCTCTTCAATAAAATCCTGCAAGGTTTCAACCATCTCAATCAGCCCACCTTCAACATAATAGTTGGTGTAATTGGTATAGGTTATTGCAGGAGCACCAAACAGAAATGGGGTATCTGCTGATTTTGACTGAGCGGAGATCAATAGTTGCTCGTCCAAAAAACGATAGAACTCAGGGTTGGAAATCCCCATTTTCAAGGCCGCATCTCGCACGGAC
>CAYRDO010000296.1:0-3754 GCA_964422985.1 uncultured Rhodohalobacter sp.
GTAATCTTCGCTCCCATATCCCAGTTAGGATGATTCAGAGCATCTTCCACTGTGACGGTTTCAAGTTGTTTGAGAGAATAATCCCGAAATGGCCCGCCACTTGCCGTTATAATAATTTTTTGAATCGACTGAAGATTCTCCCCTTCTATGCACTGCATCATTGCGGAGTGTTCAGAGTCAATGGGAATCAGGTATCCCTGCTTAAACGCGGGGAGTTTTGTGAGGATCTCCCCTCCTACCACTAGCGACTCTTTGTTGGCAAGCGCCACTCTCTTCATCCGTTTAAGAGCGATGTACGTAGACATGAAACCGGCAAATCCTACAAGACTGTTCAGCAGAAGATCATACTCATAATTCTTCGCTACATCCTCTAAAGCCGATTGACCAAACTCAAGATATTCCGGCTTATACGATAGGAGCTCTTTAAAATCTTTGTGATGCTCTTCATTTGCCAATACCACGCAAGACGGCCTGAATTTATTTGCCTGTTCTGCAAGCCTTTCATAATTATTGTTAGCCGTTAAAACTTCTACATTGTAGAGTTTTTTGGAATTTAAAATTTCCAGAGCTTGGGTTCCTATAGACCCTGTGGAACCAAATATAGCTATTTTCTTGTCAGACAAACTATTCTATCTAATTTCAGTAAGTTGTAAAATAGGAAATGTTCAATGAAAGTAAGGCTTTGAAATTTCCACTGCTTCCTTATACATAATTGCATGAGCTTCAACGGTTTGAACCAGTGTTGGTGCATATCCACCAGATAATAGAAGGACCAAAGGAATCTCTTTTTGAGTGACTGTTTCAATGACAGTTCGTTCTCTTTCCCGTAACCCTTTCAACGTCAAAGACAACCGTCCAAAATGATCGCTTTCAAGAGGATCAATTCCGGCAAGATAAAAGACTAAATCAGGCTGGAAATTTTCAAAAATTATGCTCAATGCGTCTGTTAGTGTTTGGTGATATTCACGGTCACCGGTACCATCAGGCAGGCCAATATCGTAAGTGGATGGTGGTTTCACAAATGGATAATTCTTTTCTCCATGAATCGAAAATGTATAGACATCAGGATCATCTTTAAATATTTCTGCCGTTCCATTCCCCTGATGGACATCGCAATCAATCACCAAAATTTTATTGGCCCATTTTGTCTGTTTCAGAACTTTGATGGCTACGGCAACATCATTAAAAACACAAAAGCCCTCTCCGGCATTGGGCATGGCGTGATGCGTTCCACCGGCCAGATTACCCGAGATTCCATCTTGTAACGCCATAATACCTGCATTAATCGTTCCCTGAACAGCTAACCGTGAACGGATAGCCAATCCCTCAGACCATGGTAATCCTATCTTACGAATCTCTTTTTTTGATAGAGTTCCTCTCCACACATCATTGCTATATTTAGCTGTGTGTACCAAATTTAAGTTGACGAAGTCCACAAGACTGGGTTCAACAATATCTTTCTCCTTTATAATTTCATGATTAAGGAGATACCGATGTAAGCCGGTAAATTTTTTCATTGGAAAGATATGATCATCCGGAAGTGGAGCATCATAACCAAAAGAATAACTAACTCGCAATTTGTGGTTTTTTATTTCAAGCTTATTAAGCCTAACATCCGGCCGGCTTTTTCGCGTTCTCTTCTGTAAGAAAAAAATCTCAATTCTTGCATCGTACAATCCGGAGAAATTTCAATACTTGATGTTGGAATTCCTACTTTCTCCATCTGATCTTTGAGAAATCCTTTCAAATCGATGTGTGGTTTTTTATAGGTCAATCGATCCACAAATTTTTCGGGAAACTGGATGGCAACTTCATCTCCCACTTCAAACATCTGCTTAGAAATACAGGGACTTATATAAGCTTTAAAATTAGAAATTTGCCCTCCCAACTCTTCCATTTTTTTGATCCCCTTTGGGATAATATTCGCAACGGCCCCTCTCCACCCTGCATGAAAAGCTCCAATTATTTGTTGATCTTCGTCTGCGATAAGAACAGCGGCACAGTCGGCCACTTGAATGCCTAATGTAAGTCCTTTCGTCGTAGTGATTAAGCCATCCGTTTTTTGATTAATTCCAGGCTTATCAACTACTTTTATAGTTGAACCGTGAACTTGGTTTGCCAATGCGATCGATCCTGCGGTTATCTCGAGCTCGCTTAAAAGTTGCTTGTAATTACTCTCAATCTCTGTTTTACCAGAAGCCGTTTGCAGTCCGAAGTCGATCCCTCTATCAGATTTTTCATTGGGATCTTCAGGGCGATTTGATTCCGTAAATGCCGCTACAATTCCTGATAAATCAGAAAAAACAGAAGGTCTGATGAGTTTCATTGAATAGATTTTAATTGATTTATCAATTTACTTCGAATTTCATCAACCGGAAATGTGTGGCCGGTCCAGTACTCAAAAGATTTACTTCCCTGGTAAATCAGCATGTCTAAACCGTTAATAGTTTCAGCCCCATAGTTTTTTGATTGTTTCAGAAATTCAGTTTCTATCGGATTGTAGATCAAATCATAACATATTTTGTTTTCAAACAGCTCAGCCTCGCCCATCCTTAGGAATGTTTCATTTGATTTGGGATACATACCCACCGGAGTCGTATTAATGAAAAGCTCCGCATCATCTGCAAAAGATTGCCACTGATTATAATCAACAACCCTAATTTCTGCATGCCGGCTATTGATTGTTCTTTGATTTGGACGGCGTGAGACAAAAATCAGTTCTTCAAAACCTTCAGAATCCAAAGCGGTTTTTACAGCTTTACTTGCTCCGCCTGTTCCAAAAATAATCGCTCTTGTGTAATCCAATTGATGGAGATAGGGCTTTAGCGGCTCAAGAAAACCAAAGACATCTGTATTGTACCCGATGAGCCTATAATCTTTTTTTACAAGGGTATTTATCACTCCTACATCTTTCGCAAAAGAATCGATCTCATCCACAATTTCATTGAATGCCTCCTTATATGGAATGGTGATATTACAACCCAGAAAATTATCATGATTGCACCAGGGTATGAATTCATGAAGACTGGTTTGAGGCAGGTCTAGAGCTATATAATCGGCATCAATCCCATAGTGGTCTAAGGCAGTTTGATGCATGATTGGCGAAAGAGAATGACTTATGGGATGCCCCACAACTGCATAAAGCGGTTTCTTTTTTATAGCAGAAGTTTTGAAATCCTTAAAAGAATAAATCATCAGGTCTTTTTTAAAAACAAGACAAAAAAAATGCGGCCTGATTTTATCAAGCCGCATCCAATAAGTTTTATGAAGCAATTAAGCTGTTACTTCACTCTCAGTTTTTTCCGGATCTTCGATTTTGGCTTCTTTAAACGTGTCCGTTTCTGCAAGTTTCTTGAATTTTTGCAGATCCTTTACGAGTTGTTCCGGAAGTCCATCGATGAAGTTAGCCAAATCTTCTTCTGCTTCTCCAAAAAATGTTCGATAATCCAGAGAAAAATCAACCCTTGTTCGTTCCCCGTTATCAAGTGGAGTAAACCTAATAGTACCGGTTTGATTCAGATTACCGTTGATGGTAATCCAGGCAAATCGGGTATTTCTCAAATTGTCGATAATATTGGTTGTCCATTGAAACTCTTCACCGCCTATAGTGGTTGTGTAGTTGAAAGTTTGGGAATTAACTTTCTCTACTTTATCGATACGGTCAAGGAATTTTGGGAAATCAACTGGATTGCATAATAGTTCGTAAACTTTGGCTAAAGGTAAGTCTACTTCAATTCTTTCGTGCGCCATAAGT
>CAYRDO010000297.1:0-257 GCA_964422985.1 uncultured Rhodohalobacter sp.
GTTTTTTTACATTTCGGGTAACTTATTCCCCTGCAATGTTTTAATCTTCACTTGAAATCTTTTCGTCAAAAAGGTCAGAAAGGTAAGAAGCGGCCTTTCGCGCCACAACTCTCTTCACTTCGCTGAAAAGAAGATCGAACATTTTTTCCTTGTGGATGTCAGAAGAGACCTCTCCGTCCGATGATTTCTTGCCCCCCATCATGCCAAGAGCAATTCCAACAATTACTGATGTACCCACAGCTTTAAACGGATTTTTC
>CAYRDO010000297.1:267-3746 GCA_964422985.1 uncultured Rhodohalobacter sp.
TGATGTATGAGATTGGCTTCAACGGTCCTAATACTCTTTTTTGCGCTTTGGAAATACGATTCTCAAAATCATCTTCCAATAGATCCAGGTCGTCTTTAAGTTCCTTTTTTCTTTTTCGAATGTCAGCCATCGATATATGTTTATTTTTGCTCAACGGTTTTTCCTTCAATTTTTTCAAGTTCATCATCGTCGTCTAAATCATCAATCACTTTACTGATGAGCTGTGCCTGCACTTTTTCTGTGATTGTTTTGGAACCTTTTCTCATCAAAAGAAAGCCCAATAAGAAAAGTGGTATAGATGAGATCGCAAATCCCCCGCTCACGCTTCCTATTAGATCAGACACCCAAAATCCAACGGCGAACCAAAAGAAGAATAAAGCAAAACTCAGAATAAACATCCCCAGTATTTGCAGAAAGGATTCGGCAACGATTCGTGAAACTTGTTCAGCAATGGTCAGCGAGAAAAGCTTAAATCTTTTCTCCACATACTGACGCACCTCATCTGTTAGTTTCTTTTTTTGCCCATTTTTAAACTCGTCAGATGACATCCGGAAAGTTATTTCAGAAGTTTTGCCAGAATGTAACCGACAGCCGCTCCTGCCAATACACTTGAAATAGGATGCTTTCTGATCAGAAGTTCAGCTTCGGTCTTCAGTTCTTCAATCTTTTCTTCTAATTCAGCATCGTTCAAAAGAGAATTACCCTCCTGAATTACACTTTCAAGCTCTTCGTTTAAATCGTTAATAATATTTTCGTCCATAGCGTTAGTCTTGTTGGCTGTTTTCTTCATCTTTGAATCAAAATAACATCTTACTGATAAATGGTAAATAAAAAGAATAAAACTCGGAAAGTAGAATTCTATTTAATCAAACCCAGAAAGGTTGAGAGAGTTCCTTCCTAAAGAGTTGCAATTTTTATTCGTAACGTAAACTCTCAATCGGATCTAACTGAGCCGCCTTGTAGGCAGGATAAACTCCAAAAACGATTCCCACAATTGTCATTCCAATTACGCCCATCACGGCGGCACCCCATGGAACAACAATACTGGCTTCCAGCCAAACGGCCGCAGCATTTCCCAAACCGACACCTAAAAGAATTCCGATAGCCCCTCCAATCTGACAAATCGTAATCGATTCCATCAAAAACTGAGAGGTGATCGCTTTCTTTGTAGCGCCCACAGCTTTTCGTATACCAATCTCCCGGGTTCTCTCGGTTACGGACACGAGCATAATGTTCATCACACCAATGCCGGCTCCGAGCAAAACAATTCCCCCGATCACAAATCCAATCATATAAAGAATGCCTGTAAACTGATCGAATACACCACCAAGCGACTCATTGGTAGAAATTTCAAAATCGTTTTCCGCACCCGGTTCAACTTTTCGGATTGCACGTAAAATTCCGGTCAGATCATCGATGACAGCTTCAACTTTTTCAAGTGAACCGGCCCGAACCTGGATGCCAATGTTCTGATTTCTACCATAGAGTGCTGAAAGATGCGTATAAGGAATCACCACAAATCGATCGAGGGTATTCCCAAAAACATTTCCCTTGGCTTCTGTTACTCCTATAACGGTATAAGGACGCCCTTCAACCCGAATGGTCTTCCCGATAGGATCAACTTGCTCAAAAAGTGCCGTTACAACATCCGCCCCAATAATGGCAACCTGGCGTGCATAATCGATATCTGCCTGATTAAAATTCCGGCCGCTTTCTATATCGTACGCGTTATTAGGGAGATACTCCTCATTCCCTCCGCGTATGCTGATATTCGGTTCGGTTTGCTCCTCTTCGTACGATACACGGGTCATATTATAGGATCGATTCGGACCTACACCCGAAGCCGACTGAGCCAACTCTTCGAGCGTTTCCATCTGTTGAATAGTGATATCCTGCCGGTTTCGATATTGATCCCAATCTCGGGGTCCCATACTTATGGATGGATATTTTGAGATGGAGATGACGTCTCCCCCCATCAAACTGAGGGTATCTTTGAAGTAGGTATCTAATACCAAAACGGCTGTGTTTGCGCTAATGATTGCAAAAACGCCGACAGAGATCGCCAGAAGCGTGAGCGACGAGCGTAGCTTATTTGCCCGAAGAGAGTCTAATGCCTGTTTTAAAACTTCAATGATATTCATATCTATTCGTATCTCAGTGATTCAATCGGGTCTGATTTAGCCGCTTTTCTTGAGGGAATAAATCCGAATAAAATTCCCACAAAAGCACAGATCAGGATTGCGTTCAGAACGGTTGTCCAGTTCAGGTAGGCCACAAAGAATTGGTTGATGAGTTCCGTAACTCCAATTGAGAGCAGGACTCCAATTATACCTCCGACCAAACAGATGACAATCGCTTCCATCAAAAATTGAAGCAGAATTTCCCACGATTTTGCGCCTACCGCTTTTCGGATGCCGATCTCTTTTGTCCGCTCCTTCACGGACACAAACATGATGTTCATCACACCAATCCCGCCCACAAAAAGAGCCAGGCCCGTGAGGAAAATACCGATACCGTAAATGGCCACTTTCATGCTTTGAAATTCCTGTTCAAAAAGCGCGGCTTTGTTGATCGCGAAATCATCTTCTTCCAGGGGATCCAACTGACGAATTTGGCGCATCGCTCCGATCACTTCATACTCGCCGTCTACCATCGCTTCTTCAGTGGGAAATTGTACGGCTAATTGAATCCCGTATCGAAGGCTGTAAAGTGTTCCGTACGCCGTAATGGGAATGATCATCTGGTTGTCTACATCCTCCAATCCCAGAAAACTACCGCGGCTTTCCAGAACTCCTATCACCGTAAATCTTTGACCATTGATCCGTACATTTTTTCCAAGCGGATCTTCATTATTCAGAAAAAGTACATCAACCACACTGCTTCCTAACACAACGACCCGGGCCGCCCGGTCTACTTCTGCTTCGCTGAAAGCACGACCATCTTCGATATTTAGTCCCGCGGTTTGAAAATGACTTTGAGTCACTCCGCTTAGACCCACATTTTCGGCAATCCTGTCGTTATATCGAACGGCCGTATTGTTGTTGGCAGAAGCAGAAACATTGGTGGCTGATGTGGTTAGCTGGCGCAGATCTTCAACATAAGAGAGGCGCATCTCTCTGCGATTTCGATATTCCCACCATTTATATTCACCGCCAAATCCCCAGGGCCATTTCGCTACGTACACCACATTACGCCCCAGCATATCCATGCTCTCCTCAAAGGACCGGTCGATTCCGTCCGAAATAGTGTTCATGGCCGTAACAGAAACAATTCCGATCACAATACAGGTCGTGGTAAGAATTGCACGGGTTTTGTTTGTCCAAATAGCAGATATCGCTATTTTTGACCCTTCAATTAAACTGATAAGGAATCGGTTCATGGAAGCTTATTTGATGAACTTCTTAATAGTTGAGGCTGAATAAGTTATACCAGCAAATGACCGTACGATTAGAAACTCGAATCGTTTCAGTATATTAAAC
>CAYRDO010000298.1:0-3726 GCA_964422985.1 uncultured Rhodohalobacter sp.
GTTGGTTTATGATGTCAAATTGATTCGTGATTTTTTAACGAACTATAACACCCCGCGATTTGGTTGTGAGAGGGAATGAACTTATTTATAGAGCTTATTCAACATGCTCTGACGGCATAACTATCTGATTTCATAAACCAATAAAATCTTCGTGATCTCTAAAATATCTCTGTCACTTCTGGCTCTCTCCCTCCTTTTGTGTATCTCCTGTACAACAACCACCCAAGAACAAGAAACCGTTTTTACCCTGGAAGGAAAACTTCACAACTCTGACCAGGAGACGATTCGTCTTTTCCAGGCCACCGGTCTGAACGCCAATGATTTTGATGTGGTGGATACCTTGTCCGTACATGCAGACAGTACATTTTCAGCATCCTACAGTTTGGAGCCGCACCTGTACGAGTTGCGAATTAACGACTCGCTGGATGTACCGATTGTTGCGGATTCGAGTCAAAATATTGCGATCAATTTTTTACCGGATGGAGAGTATGAAGTTTCCGGATCGCCCGATACGGAGCTGTTTGAGGAGTATGAAGCGTATCGAAGGAATATTCTGGAAGAGATTGTGTATCCTATCAGAAATCAGTTAAATGATCTGCGCGACGAAAATAATCCGGACAATGCCCAGCAGATTGAGGAACTTGGCGCCCGGGTGTTACAAGCCGAAGCCGCCTATCGAGATACATTGATTCATGCGGTTCAGGAAATGGATACGTCGATCGCTATCTACCCAACCATGGTTCGTTGGAACGGCGATAAACATATGGACTATTACGAAAAGCTTGCCGCAGATTTCTCCGAAGAACATGAAGGTCTTGAGGTTTCGGAATTTGTATCAGAGAAGGTCAGGATTTTACAGCAGGTCTCCATTGGCGGTCAGGTATCAGAGATTACGGCCCCAAATCCGGATGGGGAGGATCAGTCGCTTTACAATCATCTCGGTGAGTATACCCTCATTGATTTCTTTGGAAGCTGGTGCGGTCCGTGCAGGGCAGAAAGTGAACATTTGAACAGAATGTACAATCAATACAATGATCAGGGATTTGAAATCTTTGGCTTTGGCATCGAATTCGAACAACAAAGCTGGCTCCGTGCCCTTGACCAGGACAACAGAACCTGGACGAATGTCTCAACCGTGAACGGCTATGATGGAGAGATCGCGAAAGAGTATGCCATCACCTCCCTCCCGAAAAACTTCCTTGTGGATGAAGATGGGGTTATTATTGCCAAAGATATTCACGGAGAGGAGCTTGAAGAAAAACTGGCGGAGTTGTTTTCAGAAAATGACTAAAGCCCGTTTAAAGTTTAAGGTAATTGGATTCTCGCAGATGATATCGCAAAGTTGCGCAGTGTAGTGAAATGTTTTGGCATAAGAATATCTGCGAAACTCAGCGAGACTCCGCGAGAATAAATTCAAGTTTCAAATATGGTTTAAAGCCTCAGGCTTAAGATCAACTTTAAACCACTGTCAATCCGTACTTTTCTTCTTCACAAAAAAAGCCACCACTGCGGATGTCACAATTCCCATAATCAGTCCGCCGATGGCGCTTTGCATCATATAATTGGATAATGAGAAATATCCTTCAGCCTCTTCTCTGGTCATGTTTCCGCTGTCAACGGCGTACTCAATAACATTTGTGAAATACTCCGGTGTGATGATGGTATGAGTCAGGTATTGAGCCAGCGGACTCAAAATCACCACAACCAGTGTGATGATTAGACCGGATGTGAATCCTTGTCCCCACGTCATGATCCCGCCAAGGTCGTTTTTTCGTTTATCAAGAAGTGCTAACACATAAACGAGAATCGCCGGAATCGCGAAAAAGTTTGTCATCGTAGCATGCTGAGCGATATTCTCGCCGTGCCACCCCATCAATCGCTCAAAGACCATCCATAAAAGAGCTACAATTGTAAAGATCAGACCCCATTTAATCTCTGTAGTATATTTTTTCATCGAGCAAGTAGTTCGTGAGAGTTGATTAAAAAAAGTAGTACAGCCAGAAATAAAATCCTAAGGAAAAAGTCATAAACAGATGGTAGACAGTAGTTAAACACCAGTAACCAGAAAAGTTTAGTTACTTAGATATCTGCTCCCAAATTCAAATAGAAACTTAGATACTGTACCCGTCCGGAATGACTTCTCCTTTTTGGATGATGACAATACCATCAACTACAGAGTATTTATCATATTCGCCATCTTCAAGATGAGATCCGCCCGTGATTTTTACATCGTTTCCGATTCGGACATTTTTATCGATAATAGCCTTGCTGATAAAACACCGCTGACCAATTCCCATCAATGGCCTGTCAGTTGACTGATGTTCCATATCTTGCTGTGTAGCGAATGTATCATTCCCCATCACGATGGAATTTTCGATCGTTGTACCTTTCCCGATTCGGGCCCGAATTCCGATCACGGATTGTTCAATACGGCTGGCTTCAATAATACACCCTTCCGCAATTAAAACACGTTCGAGATTGGTTCCCGTTAATTTCGAAGCCGGCAGGTATCGTGCGCGGGTGTAGATTACTTGCTCGTTATCGTATAAGTTAAATTCAGGGACTGTTTTTGCGAGATCCAGATTGGCATCAAAGAACGAACTTATCGTTCCTATGTCGGTCCAATACCCATCAAAGGAGTAGCTGGAAACTTTGCTTCCCTCATCAATGGCTTTTGGAATGATCTCTTTTCCGAAATCAGTGGCATCAGGATTTTCATCAAAGAGCCTGAGCATAATGTCTTTACTGAATACATAAATTCCCATTGATGCCAGGTATTTCCTGCCCTGCTGTTGCATCTCAGGAGCCGTATCCGATGCCCATTTGTCCAGTTCATCAGAAGAAGGTTTTTCAACAAAGCTTTCAATCATCCCCTCTTCGTTTGTCTTCATGATTCCAAAGCCTGTTGCCTCGCTGGCGGTTACCGGTAATGTGGCGATGGTCACGTCAGCATCTTCTTTTTTATGAACCTCTAAGAGATTTCGGTAATCCATCTGGTAGAGCTGATCCCCGGAAAGGACTAAAACCTGGTCGTAATCGTAGTTCGCCAGGTGATGGAGCGACTGACGAACCGCATCGGCCGTTCCCTGGAACCAGTTTGTACTTTTGGGCGTCTGCTCAGCCGCAAGAATATCTACGAAACCGTGCGAAAACAGATCGAAATTATAGGTGTTCTTGATATGCCGGTTCAAAGACGCAGAATTAAACTGTGTAAGTACATAAATCTTTCGAATCCAGGAATTCAGGCAATTCGAAATAGGAATATCCACCAATCGGTATTTACCCGCGATGGGAACCGCCGGTTTACTTCTATGGCGAGTTAACGGATCGAGACGCGTACCCCTGCCGCCTCCTAAAATAATTGCGATTGTTTTGTCTTCCATGCTCATAGTTCTACGATTTCATTGATTGATACATTGAAATATAATTTTCAGCAGCCTTTGTCCACGAAAAATCCAGGTTCATTACAAATCTTCTCTTACTTGCAAATACGCGTTTTTTCGAAAATAATTCCACCGCTCTTTCTACAGCTTCCACCGCTTCCTGCAGTTTAAAATCTTCAAAGACCAATCCGTACCCGCCCTTCTCTTCAATATCTACAACCGTGTCAGCCAGTCCGCCCGTTTCTCGGACCACAGGAATGGTCCCGTACCTCATACTATAAAGCTGATTCAGTCCGCAGGGTTCCACCCTGGATGGCATCAACAGAAAGTCGCTTCCTGCGTA
>CAYRDO010000299.1:0-3712 GCA_964422985.1 uncultured Rhodohalobacter sp.
TTTCGGCTGAGAGAGTTATTGTAGTAGTGGGTAAATTTGGAGCTATAATAGTCTGCCACGTTAATGCCTGATTGCGCCGTTCCAATCCAATAACGCATCTGTCGATCTTGGTAAATGGTCCAGATAGAGTTGTGAGTAAGACTTCCGGGCTCGCTGGGATCACTGCTGTAACGATAAAAATTATCCTCAGATTTATTGTAAAGGTGCAGTCCGCCATTTTCGTTGCCTACCCAAAGCTGATCCGATCGGTCCACGTACATTGCAAACAGGTTATTATTTCCTAGACTATTTGGATTTCCTGGTTCGTGCCGGTAGTGTTTAAACGTCACGTTTCCATTTTCCATCACAAGTCGGTCGAGGCCGGACCGTTGTGTACCCACCCAAAGATTACCGTCAGCATCCAGGGCTACCTCGGTGAGTGAAGAGGACGAAAGTGATGATGGGTCGGAAGGATCTGCAGTAAAAAATTCGACGCTATTCGTTTCAGTATCTACTTTCGCCAAGCCGCTATCGGTTGTGGCAAGCCAGATGATATTATTTTCATCGATTACCATGGCAGAGATTGATAGCTGATCGATGTTTTTAAAACTGAGAAATTCTTTTTGATCTCTATCAAAATAATATAATCCATCACCGCCGCCGGCCACCCAAAGTGTTCCCCGGCTATCTTCGGCAATGGTATTGACTAAATTTCCTTCCCCGCTGTTTTGAGATTCACTGGGTAGTTCAAATCGAGTGAAATTATCCTTCTTTCTGTTATATAGAGCAATCCCATCTCCGGTACCAATCCATAACTGATTGTTGTGGTCTTCGTATATCTCTCCGATAAAATTGTCGTTGATACTGTTGGAGTCTGCAGTAGAGGTATAAATTTTAAATTCCAGTCCGTTGTACCTATGCAAACCGCTATATGTGCCCGCCCAAATATATCCCATATAATCTTGTATGATGTCTGACACTCTGTTACTGCTGAGCCCCTCATGAATTCTCTCAAAATACAAGTTTGGCTTATCTTGATTGGGCTGAGCGGACATATTGTTGAGGCCGCCAATCAGAAAAATGAGTAAAAGGGAGAGGGAAATCGCGATTTTTTTGAAAAAGTTCATGGAATAATCAAGACAGTGAAATATTAGAAATGCCCTTTTCATATTTGTGTTAATCGGCGAGTGCCCGGTAATTATGATTCTGAAGAGTTGTAAACCAATCGGGCTGTCTTTTTTAGAATTCGAAGTAGTTCCTCTTTTTCGATAGGCTTTGGCAGATATTCATCCATACCCACATTCAAACATTTTTCCCGGTCTTTTTCCATTGCAGAAGCCGTAAGCGCAATGATCGGAATATGATTGCCTGTACCTTTTTCCAATTCCCGAATCGTTCGGGTGGCTTCGTATCCATCCATTTCAGGCATTTGAATATCCATAAATACAAACGCATATTTTCCTGTCTGAACAGCATCTACGGCTTGCTTTCCCGTTTCTACGATATCTACTTCGAAATTCTCTTTTTCCAGGATTTTTCGTGCTACAATCTGGTTGATTTTATTATCCTCGGCGATAAGGATTTTAAGTGTTTGATCAGAGTTAAAAACATCATCATTTACAATTGAAGCATCGGGAGCCATTCTGTTCATTTCATCATCTGCTTTTTTTAGTGTAACGGTGAACCAAAAGGTAGATCCTTTTCCGGGTTCACTTTTCAAGCCAAGATCTCCACCCATCAAATCAACCAACTGTTTGCAAATTGAAAGCCCAAGTCCTGTGCCGCCATATTTTCTCGTTGTGGAAGTATCTCCCTGGGTAAACGAGCCGAAAATCTCATTCTGCTTTTCTTTAGAGATGCCGGGTCCCGTATCCGTTACTGAAAACTTTAGAGTACATGTTTCATCTGTTGATTCTAACAGTTCTACATCAAATGTAACCGAACCCTTTTCTGTAAATTTTACGGCATTACCGCCAAAATTCATCAGGATCTGGCGAATTCGAACCGGGTCTCCCATTAAATTTTCAGGGATCGATTCATCGATGGATGTAGTCATCGACAGCCCTTTGTCATTCGATGAGAAAGATAGAATTTGTACAATCTCTTTTGTGGATTCTCTTATTCCAAATGGAACCTCTTCGAGCCTCATTTTTCCGGCTTCAATTTTTGAGAGATCCAAAATGTCGTTGATAACGCGCAGCAGTGATTTCGCACTTTTCTTCACCATGGTGGAAAGTTCCCTCTGTTCGGGGGATAACTCTGTTTCCAGGAGGAGATCGTTCATCCCCATCACACCATTCATAGGAGTTCGAATTTCATGGCTCATATTGGCAAGAAAAGCACTTTTAGCGGTAGAAGCTTTCTCCGCCTTTTCCTTCATTTTTTTAAAATCTTCTACCAGGTTATTCAATTCGCTGGTACGTTCAGCAACCTCTTTTTCAAGCTGGTCTGTATATTCAATAGCCTTCTGCTGCAGATTCCATTTTGTGGTAAGCGTCAGCGCTGTTTGTTTAAGGGCGGTGGCATCAAACGGCTTTTTCATAAACAGAAGCTTGTCTGAACTTCCAAGATTCTGCACAATTTCATCCCAGGAATAATCCGAATAGGCTGTACAGATAACCATTTCAATAAAGGGATAATCCTTCCAGATATGCTGAATCGCTTCAATACCGTCCATTCCGGGAGGCATCCGAACATCCATAAAAACCAACGAATAGGGATCTTTGTTTTCTGAAGCTTCCTTTACCTTTCGAATCGCTTCTTCACCTTGGTAGGCATGATCAATGCGGTATTGAATTTCTTCAATTACATCTGTATTTCCGGAAACTGAATCTCCAAATAAAGCTCCTTCCAGCTCCTGAAGTTCATCGTCGGCATCTGTCTGGTGATTCGACAAAATGGCTTCGATGTCTTCGTGTATAGCTTCGTTATCGTCAACCAATAAAATTCGGCTTGTGTTTGCCATAACTCCAATAGATTACTTCAATTTTTGAGCGCCAACGTTTGTTATAGCGATTAACTACAAACTCTTCTCGAAATGAAAGAACTAAGCGAATAAAGGTATAAATATTAAAAATTTCTATAAAATAGAATTTTTTTGAACAATTGCGGCAACAATTATTGATACCTTTACGGATACAGCTCTAAATATCGATTTCTTTTCAATTTTCATAACCAATTGTGAGAGAAGTATTAACAGAGATCGATTGTTTCTTCAATGTGAAGTTAAAAAAGGAATTTCAGTTATTAAGAATAATTAATAAATGGATTTTAGTAAGTCTGCTTGCAACAGTAGAGTATTGAACCATTTCCATAGGCAAAACATACTGACTATTGATTTAGACCTTCAGCTAATTCATTCTTAAAAAGATCATTGGAGCGAGTAGAGAAGTTCCCTCTTGAGAGGGATTTAGGGGTGTGTAGAATTCTGTATTATTCACTTATTCTATTGTGTAACCGAAAAGGACGCGAAGAATAGCAGAGAAAAAGGTTAAGATATTCATCGATATCCCAACACATTCCCACTCCGGAGGAGTGATATGTTTGTAGGGAAATAAGCAGAATGGATAGAAAACCCCGACGCAAAAAAATCCAAAGGACAAATATGATTTCGAGAGGCAGCGGGAAGATATCGTAATGAACCGGATTTGGAGGACGCGAAACAGAGCTTCAATATGTGCGATCCAAAGCAGATGATTGAATCGAGTAGAGAAGTCCCCTCTTGAGAGGGGAT
>CAYRDO010000300.1:0-3669 GCA_964422985.1 uncultured Rhodohalobacter sp.
GTGTGCCTTCGGATTCGAGCTCCCCTTTGGCCGTATCGCCGCCGGCACCAAACTGAATGCCGATCTCGGGCTTGGCCTTAAGTCCGGCCTCCTGCACTTTCTCAATCAGTCGCAGCCAGTCGTCTGTGGGTAGAGTGATGAACCCAGCCGAGAGCTCAATAATATCGAAACCGTAATCTTTGCAGGTATCGATATATTGGTCGACGGCGTCTTTACCCTGAGTAAGTACAAATTCCATGAATCCACCGGTGGATACCAGTGCATCGTGATCGTGGGCAATTTCAATTAATTCTTGCACGGCCGGTTTGGGCATGATGGAGAACGAACCACCTGAAAACTTCAGTGAATCCACATGTTCACCCATCGTTTCCATGATATCATTGAGATATCGCTTGCCCATGACCGCATAGTATGGTCCGCGGATTTCGGTAATACCTGTTTTTCTTGGTTTGGATTCCCGTTCGTTTTTATTCAGAAAATCGAATATTTTTTCGTCGGCCATAATAGCCACCTTTTGTGTTCTTAATTGGTTGGGACGCATCATGCTGCGTCCGTACATTGGTTAATTAGCTTTCAAGATTCTAATTTTACTTTTGTTAATAGTTTCATCAGATCAGAAACCGAATGTTGTTCAAAATCCTGTACAGTCTCGACAATTTGTTCACGTAATTCTTTGGAAGTATAAGGTTCAGCTAACCCTTCAAATTTTTGGATGATCGTTTCCCAGCTCATGGGACGCGTATGGAAGCCTTCATAATCGCCCTTTTCGATGAAATAGGTTTCCCCATTCTTCAGGTGTACTGTCAGTTTCGTCGGCATCTCATCGGGAAAGCGATTGCTGTACTCCTGCTTGGGTGAAACTTCCACTTTTTGCAACAGCGTCTGAATATCATCGGATTCAATGCGGTCTTGCTTATATTGCTCAGGCATTACTTGTTCGTTTAATAGCGCCGCCGAAACCATGTACTGGAGGCTGTGATCAGCCTCTTCTTTTGTTCGTACAATCGTCTTGTCACCTTCCTCTCCACCTCCGATTATATGATAGGCAACATCAAAAATATCGATCTCAATTTGCTCAACCTCATCAGCCGTAAAGCCTTTTTCATCTTTGAGCTCGATCATTCCCTCTATAGACGACTGGGAATGTATTTCGGCATTAAACTTTTTAATGATCGTATCAGTAACACGCTCCAGATCTTCGTTTGACCAATCGATCGAAAATTCACCGGCAATGGAATCCATAAATCCTTTGTTGCCTTCAAATACGGCAGGAGGACCGGTTATGCCGTACTTGGCTAAAAGTGCGGCGTGGGTCCCGCCGAAAGCGGTATGCGGGTAGGCCAGCCCTTTCCAGTTGGAGAGCGCACCGGTGCGGGTGACGCGCAGGGCATTCAGGGCCGTTCCCGAAATGGCAATGGCGTTAGCTGTTTTTTCTTCATTCAGTCCCAGTGCTTTAGAAACACCTGCTGCTACAGCATAAGAGCCTTGGGTTGTGTGATCAAATCCTTTGTCGCGCACGGGCGCCTCGTCACTCAGCCGACACTGTACCTGATAGGCAACACCGAGTGCCGTCAAAAAATCTTTGCCGCTTAGACCGGTTGTTTCTCCGGCCGCCAAAATGGATCCAATATTATCACTTGGATGACACGTTTCGCCTTTCGCCAGATAGCTGTCGTTAAAATCGAGGTAGCGTACCAACCCACTGTTATATAAAGCTGCACGATCCGGAGTTGTTTTACCACCGCCAATCAGAGAACTCATTTCTGATCCACCAAAATCGTTGATCATTTCTCTTATGGATTCAACCGGCGGACCTTCAACAGCGCCAATGGCCGTGCCCAGTGAATCGAGAAGCCTTATCTTAAGTTGTTTCTTTGCTTCTTGAGATAATTTATTGAAAGATGCTTTTTCTACAAATGATGCTAAGTCGTGTACGATCATAATACCTACCTCTTTGTGCAGGTTTTTGGCGTTATTGGATTTATTATTTCATTATTTAATCTGTTGGGATATTATAGGTGCAGGAGTAATCACCCTCAGCGATATAGGTAGTTCGCTCTGTTTTCTCATTAAACAATTTCTTGTAGAACATTTCTTCTAGCTTGCAGGGCAGACGTGTTTCCTTGATTACCTCACTAAAGGGACAATTGCATTCTTTTACGGTAAGCTTATTTTCATCCTCATCAACCTGGTATTCCGGCATAAATCCCTCTTCCTCCAGCATCTCCATCAAAATCTGGATACGCACTTCGGGATCATCTGTGGAGACATCTTCTATCCGCTTGCGCGCTTTTTCCAGCCGACTTTCCCAAAACGCTTCAAAAAACTCTTCTATAGCCTCGCCATCCCCACGGGATTTAAAATAGCTAATCATCTCGCGGATTAATGCCGATTCTGAGGAAGGAAACAGGCTATTCCCTTTTGAAGTTAGCTGATACCGCAAACTGGGTCGGCCGGGTCCGGATCGCACATATTCCCGCTCCACGTAACCATCTCTTTCCAACTGTAGAAAATGTTCCCGAAGGGTTGTTTTCGCCAGCTCAATTTCTTCTACGGCTGCATCTATTGAGAGAGTACCCTTACGTTTTATTAGATCAATAATCTCTTTTTTTGAACCGGTAAACATAACGCTGTTATCAAATTAGAATTAAATAGCCTTGAGTTCTTTTTTTACAATGGGGATCACATTTTCCTTTTCAATCCAAAACTGCTTCTCAAGCATTGCTTCTAGTTCACTTAGGTTATGATTCAGGATACGTAATGTTGTACAAGCACCTTCAGGATTTTTAAAGTTATTCCCCTTTTCTTTTACTGTATCTTTCAGTTTCATTAACCGCTCCTGGTCATCTTGTATGATTTTAAGTGAGCGTTCGAGTTTACGAATGGTGCCATCCAGCACACTCCCGTTGCTGTTATGAAGTTTTAGCGCGATTGGATAGAATTTACTTTGCTCAAATCGATTGTATAGTCGAAGTGCCTCATAAAAAGAATTAAAATGCCATTCCATCTCCTTTAACCAACTATACTGATTGCCATGTATCTTATGAACTCTGGAAAAACCATTCGCAACTTCATCCAAAAGATTAATACTCGGGTTAAGATATTCTTCTTCCAAATAGTTTATCCACTGCGATAAATCATCTCCATAGTCAATATCCTCTTGTTGCAGCTGTTCTTCCTGAGTTGAATAGTCTTCATGATGTTTTTTTACCCAATCCAATACTTCTACTTCACTCCAGTGGCGCTGCTGGCAAACCGATCGAAGAGTTTCTTCCTTGTGGTTCGACGGATCCAAACCAATAGATGCCAACAATTGTGCCGCCTTATCATAAACAGATATAATCTGATTCAACTTGGCATCAGGAGTTACTTGCTTGAGAGATTGATCGGAATTCATAACAATTCGTTGCTTTTTTCTATTTCAAATCTGTTTCTAAGATACTTATGATTTGCAGATAAATCAATAAAAAAGGTTAATACCGTTTTTATAGTTGATATTAATTTTCGGGACTGCTACCTTTAGGGAGGAGACCAATTAAAATCGATTAGTAATCAACATTATGGCTTACGTAGTAACCGATCCCTGCATCCAGTGTAAGCACACCAATTGCGCGGCCGTTTGTCCGGTGGATGCCTTTCGGGAAGGACCTAACTTTTTGGTCATTGACC
>CAYRDO010000301.1:0-3637 GCA_964422985.1 uncultured Rhodohalobacter sp.
ATGAGTTTTCTGAGGGAAGTCCTTTGGAAGATGAAAATCTTCCAATCTGGGGTACCTGCCCGGATTAAAACAAAAAATAGGTTATTCTTCTAGAAACTGGTTTTCACAATGTTCCGGTGCGCTTACAGGGTTGCATCGTGCAACGCCTTCGGTTCCGGGCAGCCTTACGATATAGCCCGCACCGTACGGACTCACTTCCGGGTAATCCGTGCTGATAAACTGGGCACCACTTTCCAGCGCAAGATCCCGGCGGGTGGTATCTCCTGAGCGGGCTTCAACGGTGGGAATATCTGATCGGGTTCTCACCAGAAATCCATCGGCTACATACTCTTTGATTTTCTCACCCTGTTCCGTCACGTCATTCATTTTGATGAATCCGGCAGTCGGCTCACCCGGTTCAGAACTAACAAACAGCACTCGGTTTTCCAGGTTCGGATTCCCCTGCAGGTAGAGTTCTTTATGACGGCCTGTATTGTCGAGGGCAAACATCACTTTGCCGCGGCTCTCAGAAAGTGTTGGCCACCCTTTTTGTGTAACAGCTTCTTCCAGCGTTTCAAAATCTCCACGCACATCATCCGGTGTGATTAAATGACTCTCCTCAAAAACCGATCGAATTTCATGATCAATGCCGTGCAAGAGTTCGCTGGTGAACTCAATGGGTTGGGTGAATTGAATGGATCCGCGATTTTCCATCGCTCCGTCTTTTGCCTCAATCAAAATAAAAATCGGCAAGTGCTGTGGATTTGCCAGCGACCAATCACGAATTTCAGTCATACACGAAATTAAGGTCATACAGGTTGTTCGGTAGTCCAAGTCTTGGCCGTGTAATACTTTTAACCCCGGCTCACTCATCTGCTCCGCATCGATAAATTCATCATCCTCAACAAGCATTGCTCCGGCCGGTTCAGAAAATAATCCTCCGGCGGTATCGGCATAAACATCCAGTTCAAACTGCCGGATTCCGAGTTCTTCAAGCTGTTCCGTTAGCGGACGATGCTCGTAATCAATATTTCGTGACCAGTCATCCATCTCATTATTCAGGCGGTTTACAAGTTCGGGGTGCGGACGCATTTTATAACTGTTATGCGTCCCCAAAACCTGTATGTGATTGATCCGCAGCTCCTCTTCGGGCTGACTTTCGCATGTAACGAGAAACACACAACCAACAAGTAAAATGAGAACACTTTGTAACTTCATTGTATGATACATTTGATTACTACAGTTTTTATGATTTGTCTTAGAAGCTATAAGTATTTGATTTGATAAAAAAAGAGGCTGTCTCTACCGGTTTTAAACTTTCGAAACAGCCTCTTAAGATAGATCAGATGAACGATATTATTTAATAACCGGTATTCTGTACCAGGTATCCTTCCTCATTCGATGCGCCATCGATAGCGCTTTGAGGAATCGGGAATAACCGTTTATTCACATTACTGTCTGTCTTTTCGGTCCAGGAATCTTCATACCTGCCAAACCGAATTTGATCGGTTCTTCGGAGTCCTTCCCAATATAGTTCAAAACCGCGTTCACGATATAAAATATCAAGATCTATGGATGACAACGCAGGTGGTATTTGATTCGCTCGTGCATTTCGTGAAGCTCTTAACGTATTCACATCCTCTAAAGCACCGGCGGTATCGCCTGCTCGGAGTTTTGCTTCTGCACGCATCAGGTAAACATCCCCCAACCGGAGCAGCACAATATCCACACTGCTGAAGTTGTTGCAATCGTCCGACGTACGGCTGCACTGATATTTGGAGAAACGGTAGCCGGTGTTATGCAACCGCCCTTCGTTTGAAAAATCTACAGTTAGGGTGTGATTTACATATTCAGTTTCTCCCTGTCCCCTGGTTCTTGTATTGATGACCGGGTAGATTCGAACTCTTCCATCATCACAGGTAAGAATGCTTCCATCTTCTCCTTTTCGGGGACCCCAAATCACATCTCGGAGAAAACCTTTATCAACCTCGAACTCAACAGCCTCAACACAAAAATAGTGATTCTCGTCATTCGCGGGTGTTACCCCGGTCAGGTCACGCAACTCTTCGGGTACAACTGTCTCCTCCTTATAAAACCGTGCATCCGCCTCGGCTGCATCTACACTACCGTATGCATCTATCCAGGTTTGGATAAAATCCGGTGTTGCTGCGGGACCATCTGTTCCATCCGCACCCGGCCATTCCGGTCTTGGGTACAAATCACCTGACAGCGACCAATATGCCCAGCGGTTATGTTCATTATTTAAGACACCTCTTTGATCAATCCCAAAAATCAACTCAGGGTTGCTGTTATTCGCATCTTTAAAGAGTTCGAAATATTCAGAAGAAAGAGAATATTGACCCGAATTGATGATATTATCGGTGTACTCAATCACTTTATTCATATCCTCGGTAGTAAAATCGGGGGTGCCGTAAGGATCTCTGTACACTGCTGAATTAAGATGCAATCTTGCCAGCATTCCCCAAACAGCTCCCTGGGTGAGCCTTCCCGGACCTCTGTCGGTGTTGATAACATCAACCACGGATTCAAATTCACTTCGGATATAGTCAATTGCCTCTTGTCCCCTCAAAATGCGTGAGGTTTCATCAGATGACTCTTTTTCAAAAACAACGCCCCAACTGTCCAATGCAAGCATGTTTAAATAAGCCCGCAAAGCAATCATTTCATAAAGAGCACCTCTAGCTTGCGCATCTCCATTTTCTGATAGTGGGCGAAGTACCTCAATGGCGGCCACTGTTCTGGAAATATTCCTGGTGACTTCATTCCATGCATCGGTATTCAGATCATTGCTGGGTGTCATCAGGTGCTGGTGTACAGCAATAAATTTCCCGCCATCAAACCAATCGGTTCCTCCGCGATAGGGAAGAATAGCCTCATCTGAAGCGATCTCCTGCAATCCGAAGTAATTGGTATGTCGCCATGTCCAAGCTAGTTGACCATAGGCAGGAGCAATCACACCGGATACTGTTTCAGCTTGACCCGCTCCGGTTAAGGACTCGTCAAGAACCTGTTCATCCAGGACATCACATCCCGAAATAGTTGCGATAAGTACACCTAAAATCAATGTGATTAAAGATCGTTTTTTCATTTTCAATTTGTTTTAATGATTAGAAGAAATATCGTTTGTCTTATCTGATGTTGTTTCATTCACGTTTGGAAACAGCAACTCAGACTTTTAGAATGTTAGATTCAAACCCAGTTGAAACGTCCTTGCAGAAGGATAGGTGAACCGGTCGATACCGAAAGTCTGGATACCATCAAGAGTTGTACCTGTATTCACCTCGGGATCGTACCCGGAATAATTTGTTATGGTGAACAGGTTTTGACCGGTTAACGTCAGCTGCAAATTACTAATCGCACCTTCAAGGCCAATCAGTTCAGGCCTTAAGTTGTAGGACAAGGTTGCATTATTCAGCCGTAAATAATCTCCATCCTCAAGGTATCGCGTAGATACCGTGTTGGAGTTTGTGTTGGCTTCATTCGGGTATTCTGTAGCAAAGTCGGTGGTATTAAAACTTGATGCCAGGTTCCCCCTGTTGAAGATGGACATTTGAGTGTGGTTGTAGATTTTATGTCCGGCAGCACCATTAAAGTTCAGGCCCAATCCAAAATCTCTGTAGTTCATATTGAGTTGGAG
>CAYRDO010000302.1:0-1242 GCA_964422985.1 uncultured Rhodohalobacter sp.
AAGTTCATCAATACCCGCTTCCCGGTTATCCTGAAACATCTTAAAAAGAACGATAGTCGACGGGTCCTCGAAGAAAGCTTTTGAGTCGACGGGCGTGTGGAAATCCTTCCACTTGAAATCAAGAAAATTCTCTTTGATGACCGGTATCCAGTCGGTATTAAAAGAGTTTTCAACATCTTCGAGACTTTGATAAACCCCAAACAGGTTTTCGTCATAATAGGCAATTAAGGCCAGCTGGAGTTCTTTATCTGAGATGGATTCTATCCCTTTTGCTTTCAACACCTCAAATGCGCTGGATTGGGATTTGAACCGTTGAAATGAAATAATCTTTCCCATCCAGTAATTCAAACTGTCGCCGTAGTTCTCTAATGCAACCTGCGCGATCAGCCGGTCTGTAAACTCAATGGCCTGTTCGGTTTCTAAGAGTACCTCAGTCAGTCGGAACGAATCCCGCTGGAGATTTTGGTCGATCAAATAGAGGATCTCCTGTTCAAACTTCTGGGCCTTTCTCTGTTCATTAAGATTATTTACCTGCAGCGCTATTAAAATGCCTATTACAACAAGAAGGATTTCACCGGCAGCATAGAGGAAATACGTGCGAACTTTATTCTGTTCCATAAGCTTTTTTCGGATATGTCGGAAGAATCGAAGCATCAGATCTCTGCCTCCAGGTCAGCGATGATCTTCTCGAGACCTCCCCTGAAATTGCTTACCAAGAGAAGCTGAGCATCCAGATTTCCTATACGATACCTTAGGTCACTTCTTAGCGAATCATCTTTTAGAATATCTGATGCGGTTTTATCTGTCAGCAATCTGTCAAAACTCAGATCACATTCTTGCGGCAGTACAACCTGCAGGCCATTCCGTATTCTGGCGTACCGATCTCCGCACTCCCCCCTTATCCGGGACTGGATCGGGCTGGGAATTTCTTTTCGAATATTTTCTCTGTAAGGATCCTGAACCCTGAATACAATAGAGTTCGACCAGTCGTAAGTATAATAGCCAATTATCGAAGTGCGGAGTGCATCATCTTCTATTAATTCAATTTTACCGGACGCCAGCAGTTCCTGGTACGTAGATTTTGACTGTGATACTTCATTGATCTGACTGGCCTGATACAGATCGATCAGAAAACTGTCGGACGATTGCCCATCCTGTAATTCTCCGGATTCAAAGACCGATATAGCTCTTGACGCATAATTTTTGACAGTATTGAGGTACATCAGTGATGCTTCCATAACT
>CAYRDO010000302.1:1252-3620 GCA_964422985.1 uncultured Rhodohalobacter sp.
ATACAGATCGTCAAGCATGCGCATTTGTGCATTGGCAGCTGCAGCTGAGTCAATCCGGTTCTGATTCCAGTTATTCACCTGCAGGGCAATTAAAATCCCGATCACCACCAGTAGGATTTCGCCAATGGCGTAAAGAAGGTATTTTCGAACATTATCTTCTTCGATCAGTTTTTTGCGGATGGTGCGGAAGAATTTTAGCATGTGAATCGCGTATTTGTGGGATTAAGGGATTTCGCGAATAGTACCTGTCCCGTAGGGACAACATATCGGTAGAAAACAGAAACCGTACGAAGAAACGCGTGCCGTCTTGCAGACCGAAGCTTTAGCGAAGGTCTGAGATACGCCATATGGCTGGTGGCGATGTTCAAATCATGATATTTTATCATATTATCCAATCGGTTTAAATATATATCGTTCATCATAATCCACATCATGCGTTTCTAACAAGGCCAGGTATTCTTCCCTGAACGTCCTCATTTTGTGATGCTCCTGCTGATTTTGAATGTATTTGATGACCCGAGGTAATCGTTTCGTTAACCGCAAACCATTCGGAGTAAAGCTGTTCGGAATTCAGTTGAACTTTTTCATTGAATCTTCCACTCACCGGATGAATTGGTCCACTGTGCCGAATACTTACCATTAATTAGCGAATTTTCTCTATCCGGGACATTGGCGGAGTATCCATGCCATATCCCGGTTTCCCAGGCCAGGCTACGCGAAGTTTTACGGCATTCACCGGGATAACTTCAGGGATTTTGTCTTGCCTGAAGGTAATCCCTGAATCGCACCAAACGAACCTGTGGGCTTAATGGTAAATGTCGTTTTTCCAGGGTGTGAATGAATCTCAATGCTTTCTCCATGTGCCTTTAGATTATCATTTGTGATACTCACAGCCCCAGGCCATTGTCTTCGATTTCGATGGTGACGGCTCCGTCTTTTGATGGGTTCAAACCATCAATTTTGGCTGCTATTGCTCCAGCCCTCCAAGGGTTCGGAACCCTTGGAGGGTTTTTCCCGCATCGCATCAAACGCATTGTTCACCAAATTCAAATTCACCCGTGAGAAATCTTCAGCAATCAATATCACTTCACCAATCGATTGATCTTGCTGTAAATCAATATCCAAATTGATTGGAATCTTTGGATCATTGAATCTCCCCGGACGATTCCACCCTGAACTCCTGCACCATCCCGTCTTGGGAGTGGTGATGACACCAGAACGCATACCGCCCCGGCTCAAAATTTGCGGTGAAGTAAGCTGTGTACCCCTCCGGCATGTCTTCCGCACCACCGATGAAGTAGAAGTCGGTTACATCGAGAGTATCCAATGAAGTGGATGGGTTCTCCATTGCCGTGGCGAAACCCTCAACTGTCTGATTCGGACCGAGACGCGCGACGTGTACGTCATGCGGTTTGCCTTCGGGCTGATCTTCGAACCGGACACGGACAGTGTGACGCCCCGGTGTAATAATTCCGTCCATTTCGAATTCGAGGCCGCGGAGCGTCATGGTGATGTCAGTTTCCGGCTCCGGGGCGCCTGAATCTTCTTCTGTAACAGTCAGCGGACGCATCATTCCGAGGGTGCTGTGCATCGTTCCGTCGGCGGTCTGAACCGGGCAGACCATCGCGTATTCACCCGGATCCAGTTTCACCGTGGTCTCACCTATTAGGCCGGGAGCCAGCGCAGCAGGGCCGCCCATAATCACGCGCTCACCCCACCAGTCAGGCGTTTCGCCTGTCGCCGTGCGTTGTTCGGTGGCCGCGTTAAACTCCCCGTAAGATACTCCTTCAGGCAGCTGAATGAGTATCATGACGTGATGCTCCTCGCCCCGGTTCGGCATACGAAAGGTCGTCCAGCCTGAAGGAATATCGGAGGGACCGGCAAACACAAAGTCCAGTGCCGCGTACTCGACCACATGCTGGCCATTCTGCATACTTTTATGAGAAAGGCCCGGCTCCTGTGACATCGAAGTGGTGGCGACATCGCGCGATTCTTCTGTTTTTTCTTCTCCGGAATTTTTACAGGCAGTAACAATCATTGCTGCTGTGAATAGTAAAATCATAGTCGGGTGAAGGTTATATTTTATCATTATAATCGTATTTTTTGTTGGAAGTTTAGAGGGCTTTGCAGAACTGTGCTTTTGTCAAATTTCGTCGCATTTGGTGGGTAAACTTTGAAAGAGAGACATTTCAATGTTCATCCAACATCTCCTGCATTTCCTGCTTCAGCGTAGCGAAATTAATCGGTTTGATGAAAAACTCCTTAGCCCCAAAATCGATGGCCCTCTGATAATTCCCATCATCACCATAGGCGGAAATCATACTCACCTGGATCTGTGGAAACTGTGATTTTACCCTGTCAAGTAGTT
>CAYRDO010000303.1:0-3601 GCA_964422985.1 uncultured Rhodohalobacter sp.
ATAGAAAATGCCTAAGAAAATCGGGTCCTTAACACTTTATTCCATTGATGATCTGCACGAAAGGTTGGGCATCAGTAAAATGACACTTCGTGCATATCTCCGGGAGGGAAGAATTCGTGGACGAAAACTCGGTGTTCAATGGTTCGTCACTGAGGAAGCGATACGCGAATATTTCAATCCACCGGAGAAGAAAGAGAATTCAAAGAAAGAGAAAAAAAATCTGAAGTATGTTGTACAGGGTGTTAATGATCTCGTCAGTGAAACCGAAGAGTGTAAAACTATTTCCGAAACAATTGAATGTTTGAACGATCAGGCAATCATCAGCTTGTTCCAGGTTCAAATAACGGATGCCGACAGCGGCGAAATTCAGGAAATTGTGAAAGCGCGTGATTTTATTGAGAGGTATTCGGAATAGATCCACCCTAAATCCCTCTCTATCCACGACACAAAAACATGTCGGGGACAAAGAGGGACTTCTAACATCCACTTCCCGGCGATGGCGCGAGCGTCTCGCTCGTGCCCTTTACTTGTGCACAAACAAGATATTTGCACCATCCTGGAAATGAAATCAAAACGACTCTGTCAGGAGCTACCGCAGTCTGACAGGTCTTCTTATTCAAAAATTTGATGAACCAATGAAATTTAAAAACACAAAACTGCAGCGAATCGAGTTCGGCGGTGAACCCGCCGATCAGTATTACTGCCTGATAGATTTAAATGTCAGTCCGGAGGGATTAGATATCAGCAAAATGAGGCTGACCGATCCAAGAAATATCGACCAGGAATTTCGCAATCACGGGGTTTTGATGATGTTCACCGGTGAAGAGATCGAATCGCTGATTAATCGGGAGGATTTGGATCGGGAGAATCTGCATGAATCGCTTTATCAGTTGGCGTTGGAGGAAGGAGTTATTAAAAGGTCTCAGAAATAAAAATGGGTCATTCTGAACTTGATTCAGAATCCTCATCTTTTGCGTCGACAGGAGATTCAGGATCAAGTCCGGAATGACTGATCATCAATCTCCCAAGTCCACTTCAAACGGCGCATTTTCTTTCCACCAAAGGGATGCCTGAACCAGTGAACAGATTGTTTTTCCGTCTGAGATTTCACCGGTTTTAATCATGTTCAATGCTTTTGAAAATGGAATGCGGTATTTGAGAAGAAATTCGTCATCGTCCACACTTTGGGACTCTTCTGTCAATCCCCAGCCAACATACACGTAGATAATTTCGTCCGCGTAGCCAATTGCGGGATAAAAGGAACCGACCTCCTCGAGGTTCTTACACTTCACACCGCTCTCTTCAAAAAGTTCACGCTTGGCCGTTGTTTTTTGGTCTTCTCCGGCGTCAATTTTTCCAGCCGGAACTTCGATGAATGTTTTGTTTGGCGGGTATCGAAATTGCTGCAACAGCATAATGGTTCCGTCTTCAAAAACCGGCACAACGGCACTGGCCCCGGGGTGTTTAATCCATTCACGGACCGAAGTGCTTTTATCGGGGAGTTCGGCCTGATCGGAATAAACCTGGAGAAGTTTTCCGTCAAACACTCTTTTTGAGGATAGTTTTTTCTCCCTGAGAAGCGAGTCCGCCTGACTGAAGGTGCGTAAATCTTTATATTCCATTTGTATATATCTCTGTTAAAAACTGTATTATTGGAAACAAATCAACCATATTCGCGAAGCAATTGCAAGAATGAGGGAAGCAACATCAAATATTGATGGCAAAAAGGTATTGGTTCGTAACTATATTTTCACTTGGTCGAACCTGATCTCTTTTACAAGAGTATTGGTAGCTGCTCCAGTCATTTATCTTCATATTGAAAACGACTATGAAGTAAATGCCGCGATAGTAGCTCTTATTCTGTACGGAGGAATATCCGATTATTTTGACGGACTTGTGGCCCGATGGAGGAATGAAATTTCCGAAATTGGAAAAATGCTGGACCCCATTGCTGACAAGTTAATGGCTTTTTTTCTGTTTCTTTATACGGTTTTAATCGGCTGGATTCCTATCTGGTACTTTTTTCTTGGCGTATCCCGTGATTTGATGATCATGTGGGGATCGGCCCGGATCAAAAAAAAACGCGGTAAGGTGGCGATGTCGATCATGTCAGGCAAAATTTCCGTGAACGGGATGGCTCTCTACTGGTTGAGTGTGTTCTTTTTCCCGGAGGCTGAACAGGTGCATACGTACCTGATGATTCTCTCGGTGATTTTGATGATCTATTCATTTATTGAGTATACCATCCGCTATAATAAAATTATGGGCGGTGCGGAGTTTAATTAACTTTACGTGAGACGTGAGACGTGAGACGTGAGACGTGAGACGGTGGGGTCTACAGTAGGCGATTGTCTTTTGGCCTGCCGAATTTACTGACTTAAGCTTTTAAAATTCGGCAGCCGAGATAAACTCGACAGCCGAAAGCAAAGGTCTCACGTTTTACGTTTCACGTCTCCCTGTGAACACCGTATATTTAGACAAAGAAATTTGATACCCAAAATAAAACAAACAGAATGGGCTGGTTAGATAAACTTGGTTTAAAGAAAGAAGAGAAACTCGATAAAGGCGTAGAAAAAAGCCGAGAGGGATTGCTTAACAAAATTGGAAAAAGCATTGCCGGTAAAGATAAAGTTGATGATGCTACACTTGACGCACTCGAAGATGCGCTGATTACATCTGATGTAGGTGTAAAAACCACCCTTGAAATTATTGGCCGGCTCGAAGCAAGAGTTGCACGCGATAAATTTATCACCCAGGCAGAATTGCAGCAGATTATGCGGGAGGAGATTACCGCACTGCTGAAAGAAAATCGACCAGAGCAGCCCGCCGGGTTTGGTGCCGAATTCCCCACAAAACCGCATGTGATTATGATTGTTGGTGTGAATGGCGTTGGAAAAACTACGACGATCGGTAAATTAGCTCATTTATATAAAAAAGCCGGCAAGAATGTAATGCTGGGAGCCGCTGATACTTTTCGGGCAGCCGCCGTAGATCAGCTCAAGATATGGAGCGAGCGCGCCGATGTTCCGATCATCCAGCAGGGACAAAATGCCGATCCCGCAGCTGTAGCCTACGATACGGTTGCATCTGCAAATTCAAGAGGGGCCGATGTGGTTTTGGTGGATACTGCCGGACGCCTTCACAACAAAAAATCACTGATGGAAGAACTTGCAAAAATTAAACGGGTGATGGGCAAAGTGGTGGATGGAGCACCCCATGAAATCCTGCTTGTCCTTGATGCTTCTACCGGTCAGAACGCTATGCAGCAAGCACATGCTTTCACCGATGTAGTGGATGTAACGGGACTCGTACTCACCAAGCTGGACGGTACCGCGAAAGGCGGCATCGTCATCGGCGTTTCCAACGAGCTGGATATTCCGGTAAAATATATTGGGGTGGGAGAACAGATTGAGGATCTTCAGATTTTTGAGAGAGAGATATTTGTGAAGGCATTGTTTGGTGATGAATAAAAAGTTTCCGTTTGGAAGGGGAGCACTTCGTACGAACGAAACCACCGTATGATTTTTTTGAGAACATTTTAGAATATAGTCTCTGTGCCTCCCCTTGTAATGAGGATAAATCATTTAGGTAGTTTTTCCGC
>CAYRDO010000304.1:0-3554 GCA_964422985.1 uncultured Rhodohalobacter sp.
AAGCAAACCCCAGTAATTCTGGTAGTAAATGCCAACACTAACAATTATAGCACCGATCAGTGTTCTAATGATCGAATCTCCGTATCCTACATTTTTCTTCATAATCATAACAGTCACCTTAAGTTCAGTTTAAATTGCGTTTATTAAAGAACATCTTAATCCTTAAAAAAATATATGTCTATTCTTTAAGCTGAGCCCTCATATCACTCCTGATTGTGAACTAGGTGTTTTCCTATATATGATGTAAGGAATATTCCGATACTCTCATTTGAATTGTTTATGTTTATGTGAAAATTAAATCTCCTTAAGAAAGAACACATTTATGAGCCAGGACGAGACCTCGTTTCAATCTATCCGATGGGAAGACGATCACCTTACCATTCTCGATCAAACCTTCTTGCCCGACCGCGAAGTTTATATCGATTTAGATTCTGTTGGGCAGGTTTGGGATGCCATCAAAAAACAAAAAGTTCGCGGGGCACCGGTCATTGGAATTGCAGGAGCGTACGGACTTTATTTTGGTGTTCAGGATCTGCCGGATTCAGCATTTCAGACCTTTTACAGCGAGGCACAGCGAATTGCCGATTACATCAAAACAGCCCAACCGGAGGTTATGAATTTATCCTGGTCGCTAAAGCGGATGCTTACTACCATCTATGCGCTCAAGGAGGAATCCATTCCGGATATCAAAAAGAAGATGCTAAAAACGGCCGTCACCATTCATAATGAAGATCGAAGGACCTGTAAATCGATTGGCGAGCATGGTGTTGAACTGATTCCTAAAAATGCCGGAATTCTCACCCATGATAATGCCGGCGGACTGGCTACCGTAGAATACGGAACTGCCTTATCGGTTATTTATCATGCCCACGAAAAAGGGAATGTTGAAATGGTTTGGGTGAATGAAACGCGACCACTTCTCCAGGGATCTCGACTTACCACGTGGGAACTCAAGAAACTTGAAATTCCACAGAAATTGAATATTGATTCTGCTGCCGCTCATTTAATGAAAAATGGAGAGATCGACCTGGTAATTACAGGTGCCGACAGAATCTCGAATACCGGAGACACGGTTAGCCGTATTGGTACGTACAACCTGGCTGTTTTAGCAGATACGCACAACATTCCATTCTATGTAGCCGCACCGCTCTCCACCGTAGACATGGAACTGGATGATTGTAATGAACTTGAATTTGAGGAGCGCGAACCGGAAGAAGTTACCCACTTTGCCAACAAAGAAACCGCACCGAGCAAAATTGAGGTCTACAACCCTGCGTTCGATATCACTCCTCATGAGTTGATAACAGCCTTCATTACCGAAGAGGGAATCATCAAACCGGATTTTAAAGAGAATTTCGAAGAGCTTCTCGGTTAAGCTTCCTCGGGAACCAAAAGTTCGCGGTTTTCCAATGCCAGTGCTTCTTCCAGACGCTCCATCCCCAACCCTTCGCGAATTAATTCAGAGGGTTGATTGGTAAGATCCACAATGGTTGTTTCCTCTGTATTCAGCGGTTCCTGGTTGTCGGCAATTACATCTACAATTTTATCGAAACGGCTGAGGAACATCTCACGATCTCCATCTTCCGGATGTCCATATTTAACTCCTTTCAGCTTTGCAGTAATCGCTAAAACGGGGCGGCCCAGTTCATTGATTAAATCCAAACATATGGGATAGTCAGGCACACGAATTCCAACTGTTCGTTTTTTGGGATGTGTAAGCAATCGCGGAACCTGGCGTGTTGCCGGCAAAATAAACGTGTAGGGGCCGGGGATCAGACGCTTAATCAGTTTAAAATTATCATCATTCAAATGAGCAAATGTCGATACATGTTCAAGTGAATGACACATCACTGTAAGATGATCTTTCTTTCCCATTTGGCGAATTTTACGAATACGATCCATTCCCTTTTTATTCTGGTAATCACAGATCAAAGCGTACTGGCTGTCAGTCGGTAACAGTACAACAGCTTCATCTCGAAGATCATCGCTTATTTCATAAATCTTGTCACGGTGTGGGGTCTCGGAATGAATTTTTATTCGTTTTGCCATAAATATCTTCCGTTTGTGTTATAGATGAGATTTTGTGTATTACAACAGTGGAGTAAAAATCGTTGAAAATGTTTCATAAGTCTGTGTGTTACAGGCCACTAAATCTTCTATCATTCCAACGATTTAAAAAATTTCTGTGTTACACATGTTGAATTAATGATAATAAAAAAGAAGACTAGGATGGAAACAAAAATAAAAGCATGGTGGTTAGGTCACTCAGCCTTCCGGTTGGAATCTCCAAACGGCCTGGTGATTTACATCGATCCATTTCTATCGGGCAACCCCTCCACCCCCGATGATCAAAAAAACCCGGATGACATAGATTTTATTTTGCTAACCCACGGACATGAAGATCATGTGGGCGATACAATTGAGCTTGCAGAAAAAACGGGATGTAAAGTCGTATCACAGGTTGAACTTTCCGGACTACTCAAGGAAAACGGCTTGAATGATGATCAGGCTGTAGAATTTAATAAGGGTGGCACCTTGCATTTTGATGATTTTTCAGTGACGCTTGTAAGTGCCAACCACAGTTCTTCTTTCCAGGGAGAATATGCAGGAGAAGCCGGCGGACTTGTTCTGTCATTTGAAAATGATATCTGCTTTTATCACATGGGGGATACAAACATCTTTACCGATCTTGAACTCTATGCTGCAATGTATGAGCCCCATGTTGTTGCCGCCCCAATGGGAGATTATTATACAATGGGGCCGCAGGAAGCCGCAATGTGCGTTGAAATGTTAAATCCTAAACTTGCCGTTCCTATTCACTACGGCACATTTCCGGCGTTAACCGGCGAAGCAGAAGATTTTGAACACTTCGTTAAAGAATACAGTGACGCTGATGTTGCAATCCCCGAACCCGGCGGCCAGTTTTTGGGTGAATAACTCAATCACTTACATACTACACCAAAAGTTATTAACGGCACTTCGTGCCTGTCTTAGTCGGCAGTCAGGCGAAACAAAGAGGAGGTGAGAAGTTCTCGACTTCGTTCATCCCCTCACTGTTATAAGCTACGCTCGAACTGACGTTAGATTATTGTTCAACGGATAAATGTTGATTGATGGCGCAAGCATCTTGCTTGTGCCATTTTTTATGTCACATACGCATTCAGCATAAAGAAAATCACCACACCTGTTACGGAAACGTATAACCAGATCGGGAAAGTCCATTTCGAAACTTTTCGATGCGTTTTAAACTTTCCAGAAAATGCAAAGTAGTAACTGGTGAGAACTAAGGGGACTACGAATGCAGAGAGAATGATATGTGAGATCAGAATTGTAAAATAGATTGGACGAATAAATCCCTGGCCGGGAAATGGAGTATCTCCGGCATAGTGGTGATAAATCAAATAACTAATCAAAAAAAAGCTCGAGGTTATGAAGGCGGTCAGCATAAACCTCATGTGAGCTTTATATTTTCTTCTCCTTATGGCCACATAACCGGACAAAATCAAAACGGTACTTACGCTATTTAGAAATGCATTTAAAGCCGGAAGTGCCCG
>CAYRDO010000305.1:0-3521 GCA_964422985.1 uncultured Rhodohalobacter sp.
GTAGGTTTCCATCTTCTTTTCATAATAATCAGATACATGTATATGCAGAACTATTTAAGATCGCTTGGAATTTTAGAGGAGGAAGAGGTTGAAGAGTTGAGCAGTTACGGATCGGCTCAAACTATTCAAAAGAGAGACTTTTTTATTCGAGAGGGAATGGTGTGTCGGCAGGTGGCTTATCTTAAAAAAGGCATTTTACGTTCTTTTTACACCGATGAAAATGGAAATGATATTACCTACTGCATTACATTCCGGGATAAATTTATGACAGCCTATTCGTCATTTATCACGGGCCAACCGACTCAAGAAAACATTCAAGCCGTTACTGATGCAGAGATGATAATTTTTCAAAAAGAAACGTTTGATAAGCTGTCGGAGAAGAGTGTGAACTGGATAAAGCTCCAGAAACATTTTGCAGAGCAGGAATACATTTCGATGGAGAAGAGGATGTTTTCGTATCAGCGAGAGGATGCCAAACAGAGATATCAACAATTGATGGAAGAGTATCCCGAGTTTATTCAAGAGGTTCCGCTTCAGTACATTGCATCCTATTTGGGCGTGAGTCAGCGACATTTGAGCCGAATTAGAAAGGAGCTGTCGAATTAGACATATGTCCTATCGTTCCTGAGGAGTCACTCATACTTTTAGACTGAAATAATCATCAATTAAAGTCTATGAGTATGAAAAACATCGTTGTGATAAACGGCCATCCTGACAAGAAAAGTTTTAATTTCGCACTAGCTGATGCTTATAAAAAAGGTGCGAAGAAGACGAAATCAAAAATATCAGAAATAAATGTAGCCGAGCTGGATTTTGACCCAAATTTGAAATTTGGTTACAGAGAGCCAATGGATCTTGAACCGGATTTGAGCGATGCCTGGGAGAAGATAAAAGAAGCCGATCACCAGGTTTGGATTCATCCTGTTTGGTGGGGTGGGTTTCCGGCGATATTAAAGGGGTTTATCGATCGATTATTTCTGCCCGGCGAAGCGTTTAAATACAGAAAGGATTCGGTTTGGTGGGATAAATTATTGCAGGGAAAAACTGCCCGGATCATCACTACGATCGATCAGCCAAGTTGGTACTACCGACTGTTTTTTGGCAGCCCGAGTGTAAAATCACTAAAAAGAAGCATTTTGAAATTCTGTGGAGTTAAGCCGGTTTCAGTGAAGTATATAGGCAGTATCAGAGATTCGGATGAAAAGCAGAGGCAAAAATGGTTAGATGAGGTTTACAAGATGGGTGTGAATCAGAAATAAAAAGCCCCGATCCTTGAAATCGAGGCTCAAATAAGTCAAACAAAATTTACTCACTTGGCAATTGCCAGATATCAACCCGGTTTAAGGCGATGTAGGGTACAGCAACCCGGTTTCGCTCCGTATCAATACCGATATCAGCGGGATCGCCGGGGGTTTGAATCGCCACATGATCGGAGTCTTCGTAGATCACATGAATACTGTTGTCATTCTGGCTGGCTACCACCATTCGGCCATTCACAAACTCAATGCCGTCAAAGTTTCCGCCGCTTTCAGCATTTGCATATTCCTCATAGCCGGGATCTCCCTCGACTATAACAGGAAACATCGTTGCACCTTCCCATGGGGCAAGTACAAGATTATTATCCGGATCTATCGTAATACCATTTGGTGGTGCAGGCAGGTTTTCAACAAGCACGCTGGGAGATCCATTTTCAACAATATAGACCGTGGATTTACCGGTGTCGGTGACATATAAATTGCCGTTGGCTCCCTCTACGATATCATTGAGAAATCCGGGCTCAAAGGAGGTAAAATCGAGAAAAGTTGCATGCTCTCCCGTGGATTTGTTAAATCCGTGAACACCATCGGCATCTGCTACCCAAAGTGTATCACCGGTGATGTACATTCCTCGCGGACCATGCATCGGATACATCTCCGTACCGGTCATAAATCTTAAAGAATCGATCGTGCCGTCGGAAGCAACTTTTGAGATGAATCCGTTGGAATCTCCGGCAGGCTCTCCATTAAAATTGGAGACAAAATAAACATCCTGGTCCGGATCATATCGAACAGCTTCCGGTCCTGAAAATCCGGTAACGCTGGCCACAATATCTGTGGAATCTTGTACAGAATTCCAGGTAAGTTCCATAGATCCTTCCTGGTCCATTGCCTCGGTTTGATCTGAGGATTCTTGTGAGCAAGAGATAGCTGTTAATCCAACAAATAAAAGAGCTGCAAGAAAAAGAAAATTTGTTTGATAGCGAGTCATGTTGTTTGTCCTACGTTTTGGTTAAGAATTTTATGATCTGATTTTTATGAAATCAGGTATCTCTAATTGCTTGATATATTTAGCTTTAAACTGGTATTATAGATAACGGTTCCTGATTTGAAAACCAAAGTTATTGGCATCTGTTCTTTTAAGCATGCTAAAAGTCCTCTATTTTTAAAATACACGTTAATCATTTCAAAACCTGTTTATCATGAATATTGTATTTCTGGATACGAAAACAATCGGCGATGTTCCGAATCTCAATGATTTAAAAAAGTTCGGAGAAGTTACCTTTTATAAAACAACTTCGCCGGATCAAACCTCAGAGAGAATTAAAGATGCTGATATTGTCATCACAAATAAAGTAGTGTTGAACCGGGATGTAATTGAGGGGGCTGAAAACCTGAAGCTGATCTGTGTGGCAGCAACCGGAATGAATAATATCGAAAGGGAGGCCGCCGATGAAGCGGGAATTCCGGTGAAAAATGTCAGCGGATATTCTTCGAACAGTGTTGCTCAGACCACTTTTGCGATGATCCTGCATTTGGTGCAAAAAATCACACAGTTTGATGAATTTGTGAAAAGCGGTGACTATTCAAGGCATGATATTTTTACGAATCAAGAGATCACCTATTCGGAGATTCACGGCAAACAATTTGGAATTATTGGTCTGGGGAATATCGGCAGTAAAGTGGCATCCATTGCTGAAGCGTTTGGGGCTGATGTGGTTTACAATTCCACATCTGGACGAAATTTGGATCAGCCCTACCCGCATCTTGAACTGAATAAACTCCTGAAAACTTCTCATTTTGTTTCCATTCACGCTCCTTTGAATGAGAATACGGAGGGGCTCATTGGGTACGACGAATTCAAATTGATGAAAAAGTCAGCCATCCTAATCAATGCCGGCAGGGGAGGAATTGTGAATGAAGCGGACCTCGCCAAAGCCCTGGATGAAGATGAAATCGGCGGTGCGGGATTAGATGTATTCAATCACGAACCGATGGAAAAAGAGAATCCGTTACTGACCATCAAAAACAAACACAAGCTTGTGATGACTCCGCACATTGCCTGGTCAAGTTTCGAAGCCAGAACGGAATTGATTGATGGCGTGAAACAGAATATCGAGGAGTTTTTAGCCGGTTAGTTAGATCAAAAAGCTCTGCGTTCCTCTGCGATCTCTGCGGTTTATTAACCGCAAAGGACGCTAAGGTACATTGAGAAATATTATATCCAGCGCCGAACCGATTCTTTGTATTTTAAAAAATCGACTC
>CAYRDO010000306.1:0-3518 GCA_964422985.1 uncultured Rhodohalobacter sp.
AACCATTCTTTGAGTTTGAACCGAAGGCTTGCCGAAAAGAAAGAGATCTCACTCGAAATGATTGAACCTGCACAAGAGATGGAGATAACAGCCGACGCACAGAAATTGGAGCAGGTATTAAACAACCTGATTACAAATGCCATCAAATATTCCCACTCGGGAACCCATATTACGATTCAACTTGAGAAAAATGATGACTCAACTGTAACGCTGTCTGTAGAGGATGAGGGCCAGGGAATTCCGGAAAAAGAGCAGAAAAATCTATTTAAACCGTTCAGTAAAACGAGCGTGAAAACTACCGGTGGAGAGATGAGTACCGGTCTGGGCCTTGCCATTTCCCGCCGGATTGTAGAAGCACACGGCGGTGAGATCTGGGTAGAGAGCGAAGTGGGGAAAGGATCGACGTTTTACGTCAGGCTTCCAACGGATGTAACGGAGTGACCGCGATAACGAAAGCTTCCGCTCCAGCAACGGTGTGATTAGCGACGACGGAAACTGGATGGTATTTCAGGGCTCCATTTCTGGAAGTGATGCCGGGGTTGGTTGTGGGCTTTATTTGTATGATTTTAGCACAGAGATGTAGAATTTCTTAGTTGTTTTTTTGATACTTGGGAGAATGTGATAAGTACTTAGGGTTTTCAGATTAGTAAATTTTGGATTGTAATTCCCAATTTCAGTTATTGTATGAGATCCTAATAAAAAAGTAGTCAAATGGCTTAAACTACTTTAAATATACGTTGGCTTAGATATCTCTGACAGAATGTAGTCACCTATTTTATTTATGATTACCATCAAGAAGAAATTTCAGAACACAATTAAATTTGATCTAAATTCTTTGAATCAATTGTGCCCAAAACTTTCAGACAATTGGGCAAATTTTGTTGCAGAAGCTTCGGCTTTTTGTTTGGAATACAATAATCATACTTCAGCTACCCAAATGAAATTAATAGGTGATATTGATGCAGAGGTAGAATTAAAGTGGAATAAGCTTTCCAAAAAAGTTCAAAATACTCATGCTGATATTCAGGATGCAACTGAAGATGGGGCTGTTGGAATTGCATGCGGCTTAATTAATTTAGTGTCTGGAGGGAAACTACAAGTATCACAAAGATCTGTAAAAGGTACTGGATTTGATTATTGGGTAGGAGAGGCAAACTCAACAAGTTTGTTTCAAAATAAGTCGAAACTTGAAGTTTCTGGGATTATAAGAGGAAATAACAGGGAAGTAGGTTATAGAACAACCCAAAAAATTAAACAATCTAAAACTAGTCATAATAATTTAAAATCATTTGTAATAGTTGTAGAGTTTAGTAAGCCTATATCTGAGGTGACTGAAAATGGCTAATATTGAAGTCTTACATACCGAAGCGATGAATCTTGCTGAAAAGGCATTTATAGCTAGAAGGCAAGGAGATAAAGAACTGGCGTTGTCTCTTTTAGAAAAAGCATATAAAAAAGAAAAAGAAGCAGCGCTGGAACAAGTGAATGATTTGAACTTTGAGCCAACTCGCTCAATTCTTCTTCGAAGCGCTGCTTCATTAGCGATTCAAATTGAAGCTTTTTCAGAAGCAGAAAAACTTATTGGACAAGCATTTATTGGTAATCCTCCTGAAGAGATTGCAGATGAGTTAAGAGAGTTGTTTGATCAAGCTCAGTTCAATCGGCATTTAAAGTTAAATGGTATAGAACTTGGGTACAATCAAGTTCAGTTGTCCCTTGCCGGAGGGCAATCTGTTGGTTTTGGAATAGTCTTGGGAGAGTTATTCACTGAGAAAGTTGAATACCTCAAAAAATTATTGGAGAGAACCGTTGAACGTTTGTCTGGTCAATCTTATCGGAAAGGAGGTTTGCCAAGATCTGAAGTCAGAAATAAATTTCCCGTTTATTTATCTACAGCTCGAGCTCAAAGTTTTGCAGTAACAATTAGTGTAGGACTAAGTAATCAAATAGAACTACCTTTCAAGAATTTTCCTGACATAAACATTCTAGATGAAGTTCTTGATTGTTTGAAGCTTGTCAACAATAGTGAAGAGGAAAAATTAAGAGCGCGTATTAAGGATGATGATTATTATGCTAATTTTATTGGATTAGCCCGAAAAATAGCTCCAGATGGAAAAAAAATTAAACAGGTTGGCTTTACTTCTCAACACAATGGAAGGTTAGATTATTTTTCATTAAATCCACAACGAACATTACCTGAAGTGCCAGAGCCTGATATTGATTCATTAAATGAGCCAGTGGAAATAGAAGGGTATTTAAGATTTGCTGATGCAACGAAGGGGAGTCATGAGATTAGAGTAGAAGATGATACAGGTAAAAAACATAAAATTGAGGTGCCTGTTTCATTAATGAATGACATAGTAAGACCATTATGGGATAATATGGTCTTGGTGAAAGGATTAAGAAGAGAAGATGGGAATATAATTTTGAAGGATATTGAGAAAGTTGATTGATCTTAAATCAAACTCTGTTAATCACCTTCCTATTTACTTTCACATGACTAAGTCTAAAGCTCAATCTTGGTAATCGGCTGGAAATAAAATCAAAACGGAGTGGGGCGGTCAATAACCCCTCGACTGCCGATTGGGTTTTTCGGCTATCGAGTCTAAGTGAATGATCAAGAGGCAAGAATTCGGCAGGCGAAGAAGGCAATCGCCAGCCGAGAGATAAATTCCTGAATTATTGATCTTTTCCATGATATTCGATAAATAAGGTCTCTTAGAATCAATCAATCTAACAAACCTACTGCTCGATGAGACTCCCAAAATTGTGCATATTCCTAACCACCTTCCTATTCACTTTCACATCCTTAACAGTTCAAGCCCAAACCTGGGAACCGGCCGGGGATAAAATCAAAACGGAGTGGGGCGAGAATCTCGATCCCGAGAATGTGTGGGATGCCTACCCGCGGCCGATGATGGAGCGCAAGGAGTGGATGAACCTGAACGGGTTGTGGGACTATGCGATTCGTCCGGTCAACAGCCCTGCGCCTGAAAATTATGACGGCGAGATTTTGGTGCCGTTTGCGGTGGAGTCGAGCCTCTCCGGGGTGATGCAGCGGCTGGGCAAGGAGAACGAACTTTGGTACGAGCGGGAGATCGACATTCCGTCGGACTGGGAGGGCAGCGACATCCTCCTGCATTTTGGGGCGGTGGACTGGAAGGCTGAGGTGTGGCTGAACGACATCAAAATTGGCACGCACACCGGCGGGTATACACCGTTTTCGTTTAACATCACGCCGTACCTGGCGGACGGTTCGCAGACATTGGTGGTGAAGGTTTGGGATCCCACGGATGATGAGGGTCAGCCCCGCGGCAAGCAGGTGAATGAGCCGGGTGGAATTTACTACACGCCGGTCTCCGGAATCTGGCAGACAGTGTGGCTGGAGCCGGTCGGCGAAGCATCAATCAAAGATTTCAGGCAAACGCCGGACATCGACAACGGGATCATCACCTTCAGCGTAGACACCCGAAACGCCCAACCCGGCGACGTGTTTGAAGTGACCGTCCGCGATGAGG
>CAYRDO010000307.1:0-3445 GCA_964422985.1 uncultured Rhodohalobacter sp.
CGGTACCTAATATTACGGCAGTAATACCCCTCTGGTTCTGGGTATTGACGATTGTCCTTGCCGTTATCGTAATCTGGTTGAGCCGGGGCCCGGTGATGAATATGATTTCGCCATCGCAAAAAATGAATTTCAGTTTTAATCCGGTCCACCTGGTCAATACGTATGGAGCATTTGGATCGGTTACGAAACAGAGAAACGAAATTGTGATTGAGGGAACAACAGATGAAGAGATTACCGATCAAACAGAATGGAAAACTTACGAGTTTAAAGGCAAACCGACTGATCCGTCGAGGATGCCGCCTCAAATTGCTCCCTATCATTTCCGCCTTGACTGGCAGATGTGGTTTGCAGCTATGCGGGGAATCCGAAGTGCCCCATGGCTTGTTAAATTGATTCAACGATTTTTACAGAATGATAAATCTACACTCAAGCTCATCAAAAAGAATCCCTTTGAAGATGAGTCACCCAAACATATACGGGCCAGCTTATACAGATATGAGTTCACTGATTTCAAAGAAAAGCGAGAAACCGGCAACTGGTGGAAACGAGAGTTTATATCGATGTATTTGAATCCGGTTTCTCTTCAGGATTTGGAAGGTGTTTAATTGATTAAGAAGGCCTTCGAAAAAGGTAAAATTCCCCTCCTGAGAGGGAAAAAGTCGAGGCAAAAAGGCGAAGCCTGATTTGACTGACGAGGGGTGTGTTTACGATGCAATTCGAACACACCCCTGATTACTCCTCTGAACGCTCCGCAATCTGTCCCCTCTCAAGAGGGGACATTGTGTTCAAAATATCAACTCTTCTCGACCCGAAGGTCTCCTTCGGGACGCACACTAGAAGCTCTGCTTCCACTCACACCTCATACAAAGTAAAGCTATGAACACCCCTCCCCGCCTATAGAGGGGAGATTTACTAAAGCTCGACTCTTGACCGACCCTTCCTTGAACTCTCCATAATTGCCCTCACAATTCGAATATCATTCAACCCCTGGCTGCCGGGCACAATAGGCGGACGGTCTTCTTTAATAGCCAATGCTTCGGCATCCATCTGGCGGGCTTGCTGGTGACCGGGATCAGCCGGCAGAGCTGTTCCGTCACTCGTCATTCCCTGAACTCCGCTGTAATTGGACATTGGTTTCAGATAATACCAGCCATTTTCAGTATTTATATTCAGGTAGTTCATTGACTTACCGAAACTGGTTTCACCAACGCAAACCATACCGTTTGCAAATTCCAGCTCAAAATCGGTGATCTCATCCACTTCGGGATAGACTTCCTTTCGAACCGTGCTTTGGCGTCCGTTTACAGCAACGGGTTCCATCTGGGTGGCGTACCGGATAGCGTTGATGGGATAAACGCCCATATCATACAAAGCACCACCGCCGAGTTCAGCATTTTTTCGCCAATTGCCGTCTTCGTGATAACCGTCGTAACCGGCTGCTGTACGCACTTCGGTCACTGCGCCATAGGTTTTCTCCCGAGCAAACTGCATAATTTTTTTTGTATTGGGCTCATGATGCAAACGATAGCCAATCGCCAAACTCACATTATTTTTATTCACTGCATCGATAATATTTTGGCACTCTTGCACATTCATTGCCATTGGCTTTTCGCACCAAACATGTTTGCCGGCTTCCGCGGCAATGATGGAGTATTTAGCGTGTAAACCGGTTGGAACCACTACATACTCAATGTCGTCATTATTGGCTATTTCGTGCATGTTTTCGTAGTTGTACACATTACTGTCCGGGATGCCGTGCCGTTCCTGCCATACAGGAATTTTTTCTGGTGAGCCGGTCACAATTCCACGAAGTTCGCAATGCTCTGTCTGCTGGAGGCCCGGGGCTAATCGTCCCGTACTATAGCTTCCCAATCCCACCAATGCCACTCCAAGTTTTTCTTTGCTTTGGGGGATCAAGATGTTTGGAAATCCTATTGCAGAAATGGCCAGTGCTGAGCCGGTTTGTTTTAGGAAAGTTTTTCTTGAAATATTCTCAGCCATAAAATTGAATGTGTGAAATTTTGAAAATTGTTCACTTAAATCTAATTATTTCAATGGTTTTCCAAAATAATTCATTCATAATTTAATTTTCCAATTAGAAAGAAACCTTGAGATTGAGAACGATTTTACTAAATTAAAATCAAAAGAAGAGGATCTATTTATGATGCTAAATATATAGATGATGGGAAATAAAACGGATCGTTCTATTCGCTGGAAACACTATTTACTTGAATTGTTTGTCGTTTTCTTTGGAGTGATGGCTGCTTTCGTTTTAAGCAGCTGGAGAGAAAGTCGTCAGAATGACACACTGCAGTATGACTATTTGAGGAGTATTTATACAGATCTTCAGCAGGATCAAGAGTCATTGGATGAAAATGTTCAACTGATGATGGATCATAAAAGAATGCTTGATAAATTTCTGAGTGATCCGGGCGAAGGATGGACATCAGACTCCACATCTGTCGTTATAGCCAATTCCCTTTCCTTAATAGAATTCATGGGGAAAACATCTACGTACGAATCCATGAAATTCAGTGGCCAGTTGGGCCTGATTGATGACGTTGACCTGAGGAATGAAATTGTAGATTATTACGAAAGTTTTTCAACAATAGAACTGCTTGAAGAAACGACAACGTATTGGATTACACAGAACCTGTCTCCGTTCTACTTAGAAAAGTTTGATATGGCAACTTTTCAGTTTATTGATCCGGAAACCGTAAATCAAATTACATTCAAAAACAGGATGTTTGGGTACAGTGTAATCCTGCAACAACATCTGCTGATTTATGAGGAGCTCAGGGAATCAAACCAACAGTTACTGGAATATTTAAGAGAGTATTTTGAAGATCAATAGACAAAATATATAGTTAACCATGCACACTGATGAGCAAAAAAATATTTAAGGATGAATCTGCAAAGGATAAACTTGAAGAATGGTATGAACTTTTTTTGGACAAGATCAATCCTTCAACCGCATCTGTAAAAATTGAGACATCTTTTGGAACCAATCATGTACTGAAAGCAGGAGACAGTTCCCAGCCACCTCTCATCTGTCTGCACTCAATGTTAACCAGCTCGGCACATTTGGTTTCGGAATTACAGCTTTTATCAGAGCATTACCAAATCATTGCACCCGATCTGCCCGGCCAATCTGTTCGCGGGTTGGAAATTCGATTTTCTTATAAAGAAAACTCGTTTGCAAATTGGCTTCTCGAAATTGTAGATGGACTTAAGTTGGAAAAAATTGACTTGCTTGGAGTCAGTCTTGGAGGATTTGCAGCACTTCAATTTGCAAAGGTTTATCCAGGAAAAGTTCAAAATATGGTTCTGATTGTTCCAGCCGGGATTGTGCAGGGATCCGTTTGGGAAGGCATAAAAAAGATGGCGATTCCGTCTATTTTGTATCAGCTTAATAAATCCGAAGAACGGTTGAAGAAATTTGTTG
>CAYRDO010000308.1:0-3408 GCA_964422985.1 uncultured Rhodohalobacter sp.
ATACCCTGAGAAGGATTCCCGCTAAGATTAAAATAAGAGTGATTGGTCAGGTTGACCACAGTTGGCTTGTTGGTGGTTGCATGGTAATCAATCCGGAGTTCGTTCTCTTCCGTCAGCGTATAGGTAACATCAACATCCAAATTTCCGGGATATCCTTCTTCCCCATCCGGACTAAGATAGTTAAGCGTAACCGAGTTTTGATCCTCGTTCGCTTCGGCATCCCATAACTTTTTATCGAATCCTTCATTTCCTCCGTGCAGGTGATTTTGCCCGTCATTTGTAGCCAATTCATACTCTTGGCCATGGAGTGTAAATCGGCCATTTGCAATTCGGTTTGCGTAGCGCCCTGCAATCGCCCCAAAAAACGGGTGACCTGATTTGTACTTCTCAAGATCATCAAACCCTAACACCACGTCTTCTATTTTTCCATCTTTATCGGGAACCCGAATGGATGTTACAATTCCCCCATAATTGGTGATAGATACTTCCATTCCATTCGAATTTGTAAGAGTAAAAAGTTGTACCTCTCTTCCGTCATCCATAGCTCCAAATCGTTCGGTTGTAATTGCTTCGGTTTGTTCCTGATTGGTTTCCTGGTCGTTACTTGATGAACATGCCACCGAAATAATCAGAAGACATGATATACACAGTGTTTTCAGGGATTGTGAATTTCTCATTTTGTCAAAGTATGGCTTTTATGATTTGATCGGTGATAGTTGACTCGCAACAATCTACAAAAATTGTTATCGATAAGGATACTCTTCCTCCAGCCCAAATTTCTCTTGAGCCTCTTCCCGCGGTTTGCCAACCCAATCATCTTCCCAATAATATGGTTGATCTTCCCAGATAATTTCACCGCCGGTAACCCGTGGGTCTCCGGTTTCGCGAAGATAGGAAAACAGTCGGTCATGGAGATCTTGCTGAACATCCTGGTACTCGAGATCATCCGCAACATTATTCATTTGATAGGGATCACGATTCAGATCAAACAGCTCTACTTGCGGACGTTTCATAAAAGCATCTTCATACAAAGGAGCTACATCGGGACCATCTTTATGCATCATCATATATTCCTTAGTGGGACTTTCATATTGCAGCATATGCGCGTCGATATCCGCAAACAATGGTGGATCGCCGGCAGGCCATCTGTCAGGTTCAAAATTATAGATGTACAGGTAATCGTGGGTTCGAATCGCCCTTCCCGGATATCCCGGTCCGCCCTCGCGTGCAATTGCATGCCGTTCCCTGGCGATGTACACTTCATCCCGTTCCTCAACAACTTGCCCCTCCTTGCTTGATTCAAGAATTGGTAAAAGTGATTGTGCGGTAAACTCTTCTGGAACGTCAACTCCTGCTAACTGAAGTATGGTTGGTGCAATATCATTCAAATTCACGAGATCGGTTACCTCTCTGTTCGATTCAAAATGTCCCGGCCAGGAGATAATCAGAGGAATTTGAGTACCGAAATCATAGAGATTGGCAAGACCGCGCGGCATCATCCAGCCGTTGTCAGCCGTAATCATAATAATGGTATTCTCTCTCTGACCGGATTCCTCAAGTGCCGCGATAGCCGTGGCCACTTCCTCATCAAACTGCTGAATTTGATAGTAATAATCGGTCATATCCGCTCGCACGTCTGGAACATCCGGTAGATATGGAGGAACCTCAACATCTTCCAGATCCATTCCTGAATCAACCCCCGCATCATAGGTAAACGGCCGATGCGGATTTCGTGAGGAGATCCAAAAACTCCATGGACCATCCGATTCTTTTTGATCCAGAAATTCCCCAAAACTTTCAAATGTAGTTCCCGCCGGATTTCGATCTCGTCCGCCGGCTTCCCAATCTCCGGGTCCCCAGCCTTTGCCGGAATGACCAACAGCATACCCGGATTCTTCCAACAGATCTACATACGTAGTTATCGTATCAGAAAGCGTACTCCATAAATTGGCGCCTTGACCAATTCGCCAGATATCCTGTCCCGCCAGCATCGCTCCACGGGCCGGTGTGCACGATGGTGATGCACAAAACGCGTTCATAAACTGAACGCCCTGATCGGCAATTCGGTCGATGTTTGGAGTTTGCACAACAGGATCGCCATAAGTACCCAAATGTTTGTAATAGTGATTGTCAGACATGATGAGCAAGATATTGGGCGGCTCTTCATTGGTAGCACTTTCTTGCGAATTGTTACAAGAGGCGAACAGTAAAGATATGGCGAGAACAAAAATTGAAAGAAAGATCCGATTTTGTTGATCGGTAATTCGAATTCCCATGATCCCAAGATTTGTTGAAAAGGTTTTCACTTATCTCATATATACAAAAGTGATGCGGGATTGCCAAGATGGGTAGGGTATAAAAAAAGAGAAGCCAAACATATCATGCTTGGCTTCCCTTGGACCTTCGGACGTATGTGATGTTTTTTAGTCTTAGGAGTGACTAACAAAAACATCTTCGCCTTTTTAGCTTACTCAACCTCCAAGTTGAATATTCTGGGTAGACTTTATGATCAACGTAGCAGAAAATACCTGGTTTAGGAAACTTGGGCTCTCCATAATGATACTCGAGAGAGCCCAAGTGAGAGGAATCATGAAGAGATAAACAAGCTGGCAATGTCGGTTACATCTTCCATTGTCAGGAATTCATCCCATGCTTCAGTCACGCCGTCTGCATCAACATCTGTAACAGAGGTAACTTCAACTCCTAATTGTGAGGTTTGGTCTTCGCCGGCATACACTGCCTGAGTGGCTTCGGGCATGCCTTCGCCCCGGTTATCTTGTGTGATCCATCCTTTCAGGCCCCGAAGTCGTCGAACTTCTGATGCGTGACGAGCCTCTACGGAATGAATCGCCAATGCAGCAGTTAATACCTGCGGCACACTCTGGACGGCTGGCGCCTGACCTTTATAAGCACGAACACCGGTATCCTCAAAAGCCTGTGAAAGTGCGAGGAACTGCCCGTATACATTAAAAGGATCAAAAGCTCCGCCCACAGTAAAATCGAACTCGGGTTTATCGATTGGATCTCCGCCTAGCGTATCGATGGTATCAATCAAGAAATCTACATGTTGTTGCTCATGTTTTCCGATCTGCATGAAAATATCCGCGTCTTTTCCGCTTGGAATTAAACCGGATTGTGCATTTCCCATCGCATAGAATTCATTTTCCAGATGCTCCAGAGTTAATGCATAGTTCAGAACACCAATCAGGTCTTCAGTAGATTGCGCTTTTGCCGGCGATGACAGAGCTGAAATCGCTCCCAGCGGTATGGCCGACATGGCGAGCTTCTTGCTAAAATCCGTCATCTTGCCTAATGCATCTTTACGGCTCAGAAATTTGTCTTTCGCTTCTGAATCTAATTCTTCGTCGTTAAACTGATCTAAAAATTTAATCAAACTCATAATGTAGT
>CAYRDO010000309.1:0-3397 GCA_964422985.1 uncultured Rhodohalobacter sp.
TACCACATTCAGAGAGCCCCAGTTCTCAACAATATCAGAGACAACCTCTTCTGCCCTTGTTAAGTTAACAGCATCCGCCTGATAAGAGATACCCTTCACTCCTTCACTTTCAATCTCTTTTACAACTTCAGCAGCGGCATCTGCAGAGCTTGAGTATGTAATTGCAACATTCGCTCCTGCTTTTGCCAACGTGAGAGCAATGGACTTTCCAATACCGCGGCTACCACCGGTAACCAGACAATTTTTTCCTTCAAGATTTATCATGGTATCCCCTATTCGTATCCTTCTATGTTAACATCCTTCAACGTTCGCTTTACCAAGCCCTGGAGAACATTTCCGGGGCCAACTTCAACAAATGATTTAACGCCGTCTTTTTCCATATTGAGCAACGTTTGTGTCCACTTTACGGGGTTCACAAGTTGCTGTAAAACATTGTCTTTCAACTCACTCTCTTCCCTCGTTGGCTTAGCCGTAAAGTTACTAAACACTTTAACACGAGGACGGAAAAAAGCGGTGTTTTCAAGTTTTCTTTCAAGAGCTTCAAAAGCTGATGTCATAAGCGGAGAATGAAATGCGCCGCTGACAGGCAAGATTTTAGCCAATCGACAGCCTCGCTCTTTGGCGATATCAACCGCTTTATGAACGGCATCCACATCACCCGAAATCACAAGCTGACCGGGACAATTATAATTCGCCGGAACCACAGGTTTTCCAATCTCATCAGATGCTTCCTCACAAATTTCGTCCACTGTTTCATCATCCATTCCAATGATGGCAGCCATCGTGCCCGGTTTATCATTACCGGCTTCCTGCATTTTTCGGCCGCGAAGTTCAACAAGCTCAAGAGCTTCATTAAACTCAATAGCACCAGCTGCTGCAAGAGCAGTAAACTCACCCAAACTGTGCCCGGCCATTACATTCGGCTCTAAATCAAGAGTTGTATAGAGTGCATATGAATGAACAAAAATGGCCGGTTGTGTGTACTTTGTTTGAGTCAATTTTTTGGCCGGACCTTCAAACATAATTTCGCTCAACGAATATCCAAGTAGTTTATCCGCATCATCAATAATGGTTCGAAATTTGGAGTTCGACTCATAATGTTCGAGCCCCATTCCAACTTTTTGAGATCCTTGTCCGGGAAATAATATAGCTGTTCGCATTATTTACTCCATTTCAAATAAATAGCTCCCCACGTCAAACCGCCGCCAAATGCTGAGAGAATCAGGCTGTCACCATCTTTCAACTGATCTTTCCAATCATACAAACAAAGTGGAATCGTTGCGGCAGTTGTATTTCCGTATTTTCCGATGTTAACCATCACTTTATCTTCAGAAAGCCCCATTCGTCTTGCCGTGGCACTAATAATTCTTTGATTTGCCTGATGAGGAACAAGCCAGGTTACATCATCGCCGGTAAGATTGTTTCTTTCCATAATTTCCAAAGAAACATCGGCCATGCCTTCCGTCGCTTTTTTGAATACCGCACGGCCATCCTGGCGGATGAAATGCATTTTGTTTTTCACAGTTTCTTCGCTGGCCGGATTTATACTACCGCCTGCGGGTTGATACAGAAGGCAATCTTCATCCCCATCTGTGTGCTGTACAAAATCGATAATTCCTTCATCTTCAGTTTCTTCCAGAACCACCGCTCCGGCTCCATCACCAAAAAGAATACAAGTGGTTCGATCCGTAAAATCTACGATGGCGCTCATTTTATCCGCGCCAATAACCAAGACTTTCTTCGCCCGGCCCGACTCAATCATCATGCTGCCATTGGAGAGAGCATAAAGAAATCCTGAGCACGCGGCGGAGAGGTCAAAAGCAAAAGCATTCTCCGCACCGATACGTTTTTGAACAAGTGCAGCTGTTGCGGGAAACATATAATCGGGAGTAACTGTCCCTACAATAATAGCATCAATTTCGCCGGCATCTACTCCGGCATCTTCCAGAGCTTCTTGAGCAGCTTTTTCTGCCATATAAGAAGTGCCTTTGTCAGGATCTTTTAAAATTCGCCGTTCAGAAATTCCTGTTCTCGTTCGGATCCATTCATCATTTGTATCGACGTATCCTTCGAGTTCCTTGTTTGTCATTACGTAATCGGGCAAGAAGTGTCCAACTCCGCTAATCTTGGCTCGCTTTACTGACATTAAATCAATTATTTTCGTTTAGAGATGCTACAATTTTATCATTAATCCGGTGCTTCACACACTGCTCGGCATTGAGTATCATATTTTTAATAGCTACTGCCGAACTGCCGCCATGCCCTACTAGACTCATTCCATCAACTCCTAAGAAGGGAATTCCACCGACATGTTCATAATTAAATGCTTTCAAAGATTTTGACAAAATGCCAAAAACTTGTTTTTGAACTTGAGGATCAATGTTTTCTTCAGCCATTGTTTCCTTTAGAAGGTGTTGAAGAACTTCGGGAATTGATTCACCAAATTTAAGCAGAACGTTTCCGCAAAATCCATCAACAAGGTAGACATCTGTTTTTCCGTACAAAATATCTTTTCCTTCAATATTCCCGGAAAAATAACTCAGAGTTGAAAGCAAATTATATACTTCTTTGTGTAGTTCCAGTCCCTTTGCCGGTTCCTCACCTACATTCATAAGTCCTACGGTAGGATTCTTGATATCCAGAATTTCCTTTGCCAGGATTCGGCTCATTTTTGCAAACTGGAGGTACATCTCCGGTTTTAATTCCAGATTAGCTCCTGCGTCGGTTAGCAAACTCACTCCTTTTAATGTTGGATAAGTTGCTGCTATGGTAGGCCGTATTACACCTTCGAGCTTGCCCAGCATAAATGTGGATGCAGCCAGTAGAGCGCCCGTATTTCCGGCACTAACAAAAGCTTCGCATTCCCCTTTTTTGTGAGCCGAAAGCCCGATAGCTATCGATGATGACTGCTTAGATTTTACTGCAGCTGCAGGCGATTCATTCATTGAGATAATTTCAGGGGCATGCAAGATATGAACTCTGTCAGAATCGTACTCCAATGCATCCAATTCTGCCTGGATCATCTCTTTTGGCCCGACCAAAAGAATTTCAATATCCGAATTTTCCTGTGTTGCCTGAACTGCTCCTTGTACCGGTATCTTTGGAAAATGGTCCCCTCCTACCGCATCAACAGCAATCACCATGTGTAAACCTTTAGATTAATTTGAAGTATTAATCACCTGTCTGCCGCGATAGTACCCACATTCCATGCACACATGATGGCGCTTGTGCATAGCGCCACAGTTGGAACATTCGGTGAGTTGGATGTCGGACAATCCATGGTGAGAACGTCTCTTATTTTTGCGAGACTTTGACGTTTTTCGTTTTGGATGTGCCATTTATTTCTGTTTTATGATTTCTTCAGTTTCTTAAGTTTTTCCCATCTGGGATCTATTTG
>CAYRDO010000310.1:0-3385 GCA_964422985.1 uncultured Rhodohalobacter sp.
AAAACAATGTCATAATCTTTACTCATCACAATGGCTTCTTCCGGGCAAACCTCTTCGCAATATCCACAATAGATGCAGCGCAGCATGTTAATTTCAAATTTTTCAGGATATCGTTCTTTAGGATCATCTGAATCTTCGTTGGCTTGCATACTAATAGCCAAAGGCGGGCAAGCACGGGCACAAAGTCCACAGGAAACGCATCTCTCCTGCCCATTGTCTTCCACAAGTACAGGACGGCCTCTGAAAATTGATGGCGGTTCCCACTTTTCATCAGGATAGTTAAGAGTAAATGTGGGGGCAAACATCTGCTTAAAGGTGTGCCATAATGCTTTTAAAATTTCCGGAATGTAGATCTTCTCGAGAAAAGATAGCTTACGTTCTCGCGAGTAATCTTCACTTAGTGCGTTCGCAACTGGTTGATCAAGATTCTCTGGCATGTTGTACCTTTATTATAAATGTACTTGCGATTATCCGTTTGATAAAATAACTCTTTGGACCATTCTGTTCAAAGATTAATCTGCAAATTCAAGACTACTTTTGGCGAAAAACCATGGTTATTGGGACTCCCATAAAACCATAATATTCGCGAAGCTTATTTTCTAAAAAACGTCTGTAATTGGGCGGAAGTTCCTGCGGGTTATTCATAAAAAATTTAAACACCGGCGGATTCGATTTTACCTGTACCGCATATTGAATTTTAAGCTGCCGTCCTCTTTTAACCGGTAATGGGCGTTCTTTTAGTATTTTTTTGATGGTATCGTTAAGCTCTGGAGTAGGTATTTTCTTTTTTCGCTCTTCAAGAACTTTCTTTGAGTAATCGAGCACTTTTTCAATTCGTAAACCTGTAAGAGCTGAAATAGAAATAATCGGGATATAATCCAGAGTACGAACTTTTCCGTGGATATACTCCTCAAACTCTTTCATGAGGTTCGTATTTTTGTCAGGAACACTATCCCATTTATTCAGAACAATGATAATTCCTTTATTGAAGTTCTCGGCTTCACGAAGGATTCGCTTGTCTTGTTCATCAAATCCCTGCATAGCATCGAGCATTACAACAACAACATCGGCTTCTTTGATGGATCGATCTGTTCGAACCGTGCTGTAAAATTCAATATTTTCTTTCACCTTTGCCTTTTTTCGAAGACCGGCCGTATCAACTATAATATATGTTTCACCATTATACTCAAGTTTACTATTGATGGCATCACGAGTGGTTCCGGGTATGTCTGTAACAATGCAACGATCGCTTTTCAGAAGGGCATTCATTAAACTACTTTTTCCAACATTTGGTCGTCCCACAAACGCAATTTTGGGAAATTTATCCTCCTCTTCCCCATTATCATCCGGAAGCAGTTCAACCACCTTGTCCAGTAAATCGCCTGTTCCGGTTCCGCTGATAGAAGACACGGGAAATAGTTCTTCGAATCCAAGTCCATAAAACTCGACCGCTTCCATCCGTTTCTCTTCGTTATCGCATTTGTTAACCACCAAGAGCACAGGCTTGTCTTGTTTTCTGAGGACTTCTGAGACCGCTTGATCAAGGGGATGAATTCCCATCTCCGTATCCACAATGAAAAGGATTACGTCAGATTCCTCAATAGCCATGTGTACCTGCTCCCGAATTCCGGAAGTTATCGCGTCTGATTCATCCGGCAAATATCCGCCGGTATCGATCACCGAAAAATTCCTTCCGTTCCAAAAGCTCTCCCCATAATGGCGATCACGGGTCACGCCATACTCATCATGTACGATCGCTTTTCTTCGACCGATTAACCGATTAAAAAGCGTGGATTTTCCAACATTTGGACGGCCTACAATAGAAACCGTTGATGACATATTAAATTTTTTAAAGATTTAACTCTCAACTCAACTATAACTTCAAAAATAGAATATGTTATAGTTTTGCTTTAACTTTGATTACTTTTTGATAACCATGAAAGTTAAGAATTTTTTGAACAAAGCATATGCTTGAAACTGTACATGAAACTTTTGGATTTGCGGGGTCACTGCTCTTCTCTTTTATAGTATTTCTATTCTTTGTTTTCTGGATGGCCGGTGTTGCGGGAATCGTCCAGGGAGATCGCAAACAATCACGCCAGATCATATTTTTTACCCTCGCAATTTTTGTACCTATATACCCTGTTGCATGGCTAATTGCTGATATGATTCGCCAGAAAAAGCAGTTAAAAAAGCTATAGAGTGTTTCTTGTAGTGGTTAATTGATAGTTGTGAATAGCACACACAACATACAATTAACCACAAATAAAACCTATCCCAACGTAAACTCAGGCAGTTTTTTAATTTCTCCGCCATTCATGGAGGATTCATGGGCAAGAAGTCCTACACAGGTCCAGTTGGCCGATTGAACCGCATTGGGATAGGGCTCGCGATCTTCCACAATGGATGAGACAAATTCGTGAGCCAGGTGCGGATGTGAACCGCCGTGTCCCGCTCCCTGGATAAAGGATAAGTGTGCGGAGTCTTCTGCATCATATACACCGGCCTGAGTAAACGGTTGAATTTCTTCCGGCAAACGGTGACCATAATCGGGTACGTCTACTCGTTGTGGTATTTCCGGTTCGGGCTTTTTCGCTGTGTGAATCACCGGTTTCTCCCCTTCTATGAGCGGCCATTCGTAAGATTTCTTGGAGCCATACGCATCAAAACTTTCGCGATATTGACGAGCAGTATCAAATAGACTTCTGTAAATATGAGCCGAAACATTGGATCCTTTCAGCTTGATATGAGCCGACTGTACGGCAAACGGGCATCCGGATTTCTCAGCCAGATCATCACTGATCTTCCCGGATCCGAAACATGACACGTATTCGGCGGGCTTGTTCATTAATCCAAGAACCGGGCTGACCACATGAGTGGCATAGTGCATCGGTTTCATACGCTCCCAGTATTCCGGCCATCCTTCCATATCCTGTGGATGACTCGCCTGAAGGTATTGAATATCTCCCAGCTCGCCTTTTTCATACAGTTCCTTTACAAACAAAAACTCGCGGCTGTAGACCACCGTTTCTGCCATGGTGTACTTCAACCCGGTATCTTTGACAGTATCCACAATCTCTTCGCATTCTTCGATGGTGGTGGCCATGGGAACGGTGCAGGACACATGTTTGCCGGACCGCAGTGCCATCAGCGAGTGCTGTGCGTGTAACTGAATGGGGGTGTTGATGTGGACCGCGTCAACCTCGGGATCCTCCAGCATCTCTTCGTACGAGGTATAGCGGGTATCCACCCCAAACTCGTCTCCAATTTCATTCAAACTATCCTCTGATCGCTGGCAAATCGCATACATATTTGCATGGGGATGCCGTTGATAAATGGGAATAAATTCAGCTCCAAATCCTAGTCCTACAATCGCAATATTTAC